>JAQWJG010000004.1 GCA_029248485.1 SAR86 cluster bacterium
TAATCCATCCTGCAATTAAAGAAGCGTTAGAAGGCTAATCTTATAAATTAATCACGGCTTTTCTTGCATCGCCTATAGCACCGTGTATGTACCCAATTGAAGCGCAATCACCAATGGTTGTAAGTGGGATATTTATTTTACTAAGCATCTTTGAGAGACTTAAATTTGGATTTGCTCCTAGAGCAATGATGACTTGATCCATGTTAAAGGTTTTTTCCATATCTTCATGATGAACAAAAACCTCTTGGCCGCGAACCTCTTTGATATCCACATTGGTCAAAAGATCTACGCCATGCTCTTTAAGCAAATGCACTACTCTTGAGCGCCTGACAATACTGAGGTTAGGACCCAATGATCCAGTTGGCTCTAATACTCTAACTTTTCTACCTCTTTCTACTAAAAACTCGGCCAACTCTAACCCAACCAAATCTCCGCCAATGATAATAATATCTTTTGATAGGGGCATCCAAAGTTTGCTGAGGAACCTGAGCACATTTATATTTCTTAGCAATTGAGAGACCCTCCCAATTTTTAAAATTATTTGTTGCGCAAGTGAAAGCTTTTTAATTGCATGAATATCCGAACCAAACAATAGACCTCTTAACTCCTCACCATCAAAAACATTTTTGTTATCTTTGCCTTTGATAGATGGTGCATCTCTGTTTGCCCCAACTGCCACAACCACATGATCAGGATTGAAGGCTTTGATAGCTTCTGGTGTGCCCAAAGTATTCATTTTAATTTTAACGCCTAGTTCAGATAATGAATTTTTTAAGTAATTTATTAGATGTCCATTTGGCTCATATGCCAAAGCTGCAACTCGAACAGTTCCGCCAATATCTTTATCTTTTTCCCAAATCTCAACATCATGACCTCGCATAGCAAGCAATCTTGCTGCTTCCATACCGCTTGGACCAGCTCCAATCACTAAGATTTTCTTTTGATCGGCACTTGAGCAAATAATATTCTCATTACGATGCTCATTTCCCAGTTGCGAATTCACCGCACACATCATGGGTTTATTAATAAAAATTTGACTGACACAAATATAGCAATAAATACAAGGGCGAATGAGATGCTCTTGCCCTGAAATAATTTTATTAGGCAATCCAGGGTCGGCTAATAATTTTCTTCCCATGGCTAAAAAATCAAATTCTTGATTTTTCAAACCTCTCTCTGCAACATCAAGCTCAATTCGACCAACCGCAACAACGGGAATAGACAGTGCCTTTTTAGCCATCCTTACGAATTCTAAGAATCCACCAGGCTCATGGACAAGGGGAGCTTCAGTAAATGCAATTCCTTTGCTGGTATTGCCATAGGCACTTACATCAATTGCATCAGCGCCAGCTTTTTGAGCTAATGATGCTGTGATTAAAAAATCATCTGGAGTTATACCGTTTTCAATACGATATTCATTAGCATCCAATCTAACCAGGATTGGAAAATCTTCTATTTGTTTTTTGATTTGAGAAATAATTTCAACGAGCAATCTTGCTCTTTTTTCAGGCGTGCCACCATATTCATCTGTTCTTTTATTTACTGCTGGTGAAAGAAAGCTTGAAATTAGGTAGCCATGGCCGGCATGAATTTCTATTGCATCAAAATTTGAGGCTTTAGCCCGTTTTGCTGCATCAACAAAATGCTGAACCTCATGTTGAATTTCAGCAATTGATAACTCGTGATAGCGAGGACCTTTACCATCTGGTCCTCCAGCTTTAATAAAATTCATAATCTCATCTTGAGTCAATAGACCAAACATGTCGCTTGGTTGTGATTTTGGAATTGAAGGCACTGGAATAGGTCTGCCTGCAATCACATCCTCTTGAGCGATTTTTCCACTGTGATTGAGTTGAGCAGCTATTTTTGCTCCATGTTGATGAACGCGTTGAGTAAGTGATTGCAAAGTTGGGATGAATTCATCTTTTGAAAAACCTATCATATTTGGCATAGATGCTCCTGCCGGCCAAGTAATGGCTGAAGTTTCTAAAATTATTAATCCAACTCCACCCCTGGCCCTTTCCTCATAGTAAGCTGCAAGTTGTTCTGATGCGTGCCCATCCTCCGAGGCAAAATTTGATCCCATTGCTGCCATGATCATCCTATTTTTTAGTTCTAAATTTCCTATGAAGGCGGAGGAGGCTAATACAGGATGTTTAATTTTTTGATTCATTTCGTTAATTTTCATAAAGAAAAAAATTCATTTATATTAAATGAAAGATTTAATTCTAGGTGATTAGTATGAGTGATATTGATAGCAAAATCCAAGAAATCCTTGATAAGGAATCTATCAGAGATTTAGTGCATTTGTATTGCAGAGCAGCTGATAGACATGATCATGTGTTAATGCGTGAGCTCTATCATGAAGATGCTTATGATGATCATGGATCTTTTTTTAAAGGCAAGGCAATGGAATTTATTGATATGCTTCCAGAAATTCAAAAATCGATGGGTATTTTGCATCACAATGTTACGACTCATAATATTAAGTTAATGGGTGATAAAGCAGAAGGAGAGACTTACATTATTGCCTTCCATCAAGTGTTAGCTGAGACCGGAAATTTTGATGTACTAATTGGAGGTAGGTACTTTGATGAATACCAAAAAAGAGAGGGGCTTTGGAAATTCTCTAGTAGGGCAGTCGATGCAGATTGGGCCTATGTTAATGATCCTTCCCAAGTAAACTTGAAGCATCCTATGATTGAAGGAGCTAACATTGGCACATCAAATGATAAGGACCCATCTTATAATTACCTCCATAATTTCAAAAGAGGGAAGAGGTAATTAAATTAATTGAGTTAATTCTCTAAAATGTTTTCTACAAAATACTTTATAAGAGTCGTTACCGCCAATTTTAATTTGGTCTCCATCCTTGACCACTTTTCCCTTTTCGTCCAAGCGAACAACCATTATTGCTTTTCTTCCACAGTCACAAACCGTTTTTAATTCTATTAAATTATCTGCTAGCGCAAGCAGCTCTGAGCTGCCCTCAAAAAGCTTGCCTTGAAAGTCAGTTCGAATTCCGTAGCACATTGCTGGAATATTCAATTCATCACTTACTTTGCAAACTTGCCTAATTTGATCTTTAGTAAGAAATTGCACTTCATCGATTAAAATGCAGCTAATGGCCTTTTTAATTTTTTCCTGAGAAACAAAATCAAAGAAATTAAAATCTGAATCAACAGAATGAGCCTCAGCAGTTAAACCAATTCTAGAATGAATCTTTCCATCGTTACTATCCGCATCAATTTTAGGAAGGAACAATAGAGTTTCCATGCCTCTTTCATAATAGTTATAGTTTGATTGAAGCAAGGCAGTTGACTTGCCAGCATTCATTGTGGAGTAGAAGAAGTGTACCTTAGCCAAAGATCAGTTTTGAATGGGTTCTGAATAAAATTGGCTGACCCATTTACGAAATTTATTAATCGGTCCATCGCCGTCGCAGAGGATTGGATCAGCAACATAGCTTTTGTTATCCCAGATGGGCATGTCATCCAAAACCCCATTAGCAATTCCATCAATAATTGCCATGCCAAGTTCATCCTCAATATCTTTGGAAACCCTCATAGACCATCTCAGAATTGAGTGAGTATTATCCACTGGGCATGATGCATTGACCATGATAAATTCTCCTCCACTTGGAGGAAGATTTATCATCTTTAAGCCCACTGTCCCCAAGCCCCATGATTCCCTAGTAAAAGTTGTTGTAAACATCCCATGATCCTTAACCTTATGCTCTTCTGAAACGCTATCATTGCTTGGATCCATCAATGTTTCTGCAATTGTTTTTTTGTATATGCCCTCTGTGATTGCCTCGGTCTCAGGCAGACTGGGCGATCCATGCACTTTTGGAAAATGAGCTTGATCAACATCATTCTCAGCTATTTCTTGTAAAACAGTGTTGATGTTGTAATCGTAGTGATAAACCTTGCCCCACTTTTCATCATCTCCATTAAAGCCTTCTATTTCAGGAACCTCCCAAGTTGGCTCTTCTTTGTGAAGATGATGCCATGCCCAAATAAAACCATTAACCTCAACCACAGGATAATTAAAGATCTTAGTTTCCTTGGCTTTGGGTGGAAAATTTTTAGCATACGGGATTTCTGCGCAGGTTCCATCAGCATTCCATCTCCATGCATGGAAGGGGCACTCAATGGTTTCACCTTTTACACATCCACCTTCGCCTAAGTGAGCTCCCAAATGGGGACAAAATGCATCTAATACAGTTGGTGTCCCGCTCTCTGTCCTAAAAGCAACCACCTCTTTTTCACAAAATTTTAGAGATTGCACATCTCCAACCTTCAACTCATGGCTTCTTGTGATGCAAAACCACCCGTTTGGCATTGGAAATGGAAATTCTTGTTTTGGCATTTTTTCTTCCTTGGCTATTTAAATAGTTGGTTTAAATTATAGTGGTTTAACATCATTTTTAAAAATAAGTATTTATCATGATTTCACTATTAATTATTTGAATCAACACATTTTCTCATAAAAGCATCATATTTAATTACGAGTTATATTATTGTTAATTATATTTTATAAACTGTATGATTAATCAAACATTGGGAGAGAAAAACTATGTCACAACTTAGATTTGTTAAAACACCTGAGCAGTTAATTGAGGCTGCAGAAAATAATTTAGAATTTTTTGATGCAAACATGCAGGCAATCAAAGCTTGGTATAAAACTGAGCCAGGGCTGATTGAGCAATTAATTCCAGCACCATTAGAGCCTCACGCAGACCCAATGGTAAGAATAGTTATCTCTCGAGTTTTTGTTGACTTAAATGGTGGCATGGACTTTGGGGCTGCTACTTTTGGCGTTAATTGTATGTACAAAGGCAAAGAAGGTATTTATGAAATCACTATGCCAATGGAAACTGAGGGAGTTGTTGTTGGTGGCAGGGAGACTTATGGTGAGCCCAAGAAAATAGCAGATGTAACAGCTGAAAAAAATGGCGATGACTGTGTTGCAACTGTGACCAGGCATGGAATCACATATCTCGAATTAAAAGGCAAAACTACTGATTCTTTAGAAACTTCTTCCTTTACTGATGACGTATATTGCTTCAAGGTATTTCCTTCCTGCGAGCAGCATAAAGCAGTAGACCAAAACCCTTTATTGGTAAAAATAAATATGCATAGGACACAATCAGTTCACACTAAACTGGATGGAGAAATCATACTCAGAGAATCACCTGTAGATCCAGTTGTTGATCTTCCAGTCAAGGAAATGGTTTCTTTGGTTTGGGAGGAAGGAACCTCATCTTCAAATGCCTCAGTAATGGAAGAAGTGGATGCAATGTCATATGTACCATTTATGCATTCTAGATACGATTCTGTTTAAGGACTCATTATGAAAGATTTTAATGGCAAGTTAGCAGTCGTTACTGGCGGTGCATCTGGGGTAGGTTTTGCCATCGGTGAAGCTTTGGCGAAGCAGGGTGCAAAGGTTGTTTTAACAGATATTGAAAAAGAGAGCCTTGAAAATTCAACTGCATTGCTCACCAATCAATCTCTTGATGTCTATTCCAAGGTTGCGGATGTTTCTAATATCGAGTCGATGCAAGAACTTGCTAGCTGGTGCAAGGCTGAGCATGGCTCAGTTCATTTGCTTTTTAACAACGCTGGAGTTGCACCTGCAGAATTATTGCCAATTTGGGATACAAAGCCTAACGATTGGCAGTGGGCCTATGGCGTAAATGTTATGGGAGTGCTTCATGGCATTCAAGCATTTGTTCCAGGGATGCTTGCTCATGGAGAAGAATCAAGAGTGATCAATACATGTTCAGGCAATGGCGCATTTATTAATTTGCCTTCAACGCCAATTTATACGTCATCTAAAGCTTCGGTTTCTAGCATTACGGAAGTATTAAAACTTCAACTTGAACAGGCCGAGTCAAATGTAAAGGTTTCAATTTTGTTTCCGGGACCTCATACCGTAAGAACCAAGCTGTTTTCAGCTGAGCGTAATCGTCCCGAAGACTTAGCTAGAGATCCAAATGCACCCGAACACCCTATCTCATCTGTTGAGGACATGCTCGAAATGATGAGTTCTATGGGTATTGAAATGGAAACTACCGAGCCAGAAGAAGTTGCCTCATTTTGTCTTGAGCAAATAAAAAATGAGAAGTACTGGATTAATCCTATCAATGAAAAAAGCGAACAAGCCTTTAAGGAGCGTGTTGAATCAATTATCACCCGCAGTGATTTACCTAATCCTAATATTTTTTAATTAAATATCCCATGAGCGTTCAAACCGTCGATCATTTTTTTAACCCATCCTCAAAAGATTTTATCCATGATCCAGTGCCTACCTTGGAAAAGTTATGTGCTGAGTATCCAATCTCTAGATTTGATGCATGGCAAGCATGGTTGGTTACAGGGCATGCAAACATAATCAAATGTTTATTAGACACAAGGCTATCGACAGACTTCAATCTTTGGGAATACGCTCCCCCCAAAAAACCAGTTGAAGAAATGGATGCATTTGAAAAATTAATGAACAATAATTTATTTTTTCTTGATAGAAAAAATCATTTAAGATTAAGAAAATTAGCTTTACCAGCATTCTCACCAAGAATCATGGAGCAGATGAAAGACAGGTTCTCGGTTCTTGTTAAAGAAAGGTTTGATGAAATAGGAACACCAGATTCGTTTAACTTTGCAGCAGAAATTGCCGAGATTGTTCCAACCCAAGCCATAGCAAGTTTGGTTGGTATTCCAAGAGATAAGTTCCCCATCTTTGATTCCTTAGCCTATGGAGTTGTTAGAGGAATTAATCCTATGCTTACACCTGATGAGAGAAAGGATGCTATCAAGGGTGTCCCAGAGGGTTTAGCTCTGTTGAATGAGCTTATAGATGAGAGGAGAGCCAATCCTGGCAATGATTTTTTATCTACTTTGATCCTTGCTGAAGACCAAGGATCTAAATTATCCAACCTAGAAATGTGCGCATTGGTTGGAGCAGTCCTTGGAGCTGGCTCAGATACTGCTGTTGATTTGCATAGCTACCTAATCAAAAATTTATTACAACATCCCGATGAATTTCAGTCGCTGAAAGCAGATCCAGCTCTTGTTCAAGGGGCAATATCTGAAACTTTAAGATATGAATCATCTGGCAAAACAGGCTTGGCGAGATATGCTTCAGAGGATCTAGAGATCAATGGACATCATGTTAAAAAAGGACAAATGGTTCAGCTCATCACTAGCACCGCAGGCATGGATTCATCTATTTACAACGAACCAAGAAAATTTGATATTCAAAGAGATCACGATAAAAGCATATCTTTTGGCCAGGGTCCTCACTACTGCATTGGAGTCACATTGGTTCGCTCCCAAACAGAAGTAATGCTAAAAGAATTATTTAAACGATTTCCAAACCTTAGTCTCGGAGATGAGATTGTTTATGATTACAATCATCATAATGCTAGACGCATGGATGTCATGATGGTTAATACCAATCTTGGTTAATACATCTAACTAAACCGAGATTAGATTTTACAAGAAATTAATGAGTATTTTTGAAGAACGGGGCATTACTCACTTAGATTTGCATGGGCTTAAGCATCAAGATGTTGAGTCTGAAATCATTAATTTTGTATATCAATACCAACATTTGCTTCCGTTAATTATTGTTTGCGGCAACAGCAATAAGATGATTGAAATTGCAACTAAAGCGCTTACCACATCTCATATTTCATATTCATCCCCTAGATTTGGGATCATTCGGATTGAGGGTATTGAATGATTTTAAGTACTTTTGCAAGCTTTTTATTGAATTGATGGCTGCTAAAGATGCAAACTTGACCCTTTTTTGTAATAATTAATTAACTTTATCGATATTTATGGGGAATTTTATGAGTAATTTTAGACTTATTTTTATGGCACTGCCTTTGGTATTTGCATTGAATGTTAATGCTCAGTCGGTTGGCGTTCTTGAGGAGGTTGTTGTAACCGCTCAAAAGAAAGAGGAAAATCTCCAAGATACACCAATTGCCATTACAGCAATTACTGAATCTACCATTGATGATTTAGATCTTGCAAATGTAGTTGATTTGGCAGGCATGGCACCCAACGTGCATATCATCAATACACCTTCAAATAACACAGCAGCAACTATTGCTATGAGAGGCGGCGTTACCATTAACCCTGCAATTACGTGGGAGCCAACTGTTGGGATGTATTTAGATGGTGTTTATTTAGGTAAGGGCCAAGGCTCAATTTTTGATGTAGTTGATTTAGAAAGGGTTGAGATTTTGCGAGGACCCCAAGGAACTCTTTATGGAAGAAATACTCTCGGTGGCGCAATTAACTTAATCAGCAAAAAACCTTCTGGGGAAGGTATGTCTGCAAAAGTTACTATTGGAAACTATGGCTTAAAGCAAAGTCAGCTCATCGCTGATTATGAAATTGGTGAAAATATTTTTACCAAAGTGGTTCTAAATTCTAAAAAAAGAGGTGGTTATGTAAATAATACTGACTCACCTTATCAAGCGGCTCAAGGCGTAGTCCCCAATACTGTTGCTGATCACCTGGAACTAGACACAATCGATTCAAAAGGTTTTAAATTTACATTAGCCTATGAGGGAGATAAAACCAGTGTTAATTTAACGCTTGATAGAACCGACCAAGACAATGTTCCCCCATTTGCACAATTAACCAATACCATTCCTAACTGGAGTACTGCATTTGGTGTTGGCGCTTCAGCTCTAACAGGTGGATTGAAGCTGTGGCCAATAGAGATGTTTACAAATGAAAAACGCCAAGACGTTGCTCATATTAATACCCCTACATATGAGCTATCAGTTGTAGAAGGAACAAGTTTGACCATTGCTCGTGATATGAGTCTGGGAACCTTAAAAGTTATTTGGTCAAAAAGGAAAACTGATTGGGATGATAGACTCGATCTTGATGGTGGGCCATTCCCTATAGCAGACACTGAAAGACATACTAACTATTCCGCTGAAACTCTCGAAATTCAGTTAAGCGGTTCCACAGATAACATGGAATATGTTTTTGGTTACTACAGCCTGAAAGATGATGCTTTTACAGCAAACCCTCAGTCATTTTTTGGAGGTGGATCAGTCTTTGCGCAGAATTATTCTGGAAGTGGTGACTCTGAAGCATTTTTTGGTCAGATCACATGGGCTATTGCTGATAAATGGGACCTGACTGTTGGTGCAAGATCAACAGAAGAGGATAAGGCTGGGTTTAAAGAATATGTTGGTATTATTTCTGCAAATGGAAGCGGAAGTTTTGACGATACTACAGGCACATTCATCCTCTCACATGATTATAGCGAAAATACCAACCTCTACTTTAAAGTAGCAGATGGATTTAAGGCTGGTGGATTTAATGCAGAAAGCTCAAACCCATTTGCAGCAGCAACTCCTTATGGGCCTGAAACAGTTTCATCAACTGAGTTCGGTCTCAAAGGTAAATATTTTAATAATAGAATGATGATGAATATTGCTTATTTTGATAATGAGCATGAAGACATGCAAATTTCATACTTTACAGCTAACGCTGCAGCGGCATCTGAGGTAATCAATAACTCTGCAGATATTTCTGGTCTTGAGATTGAAACAACAACTCTTATCAATGATTCAACAAGACTCATGGTAAATTTAAGCACACTTGATTCTGAGTTTACTGGAAATAAAGTTGCAAGCGATGGTTTTCTCCTTGAGCAGGTACCGTATTCTCCAGAGACAACTCTATATGTATCTTTAGAAAAAGATTATGGCAATTATCGCATGCGCCTGGATCACAGCAGAATAGGAGAGCACCCAACTTTTCCTTATAACTCAAAAGATCCAAGAGCTGCATTGACTAATCTAGCTTCTAGAGGCACTACTGATTTTAGGTTATTGACTGAACCAATGGAAAATATGCAGGTAAATTTTTGGATTAAGAATCTAAACAATGATTATCACAGAATGAGTGCTATTCCATTTGGACCAGCCTTTGGTCAATTAACTTTGAGCTACTTTAATGCTCCAAGAACAATTGGTATGGATATACACTACAAATTCTAATATTAGAATATAATAAAAGCCTCGGTATTTCCCGAGGCTTTTTTTTGTAAAAATTATGGATAATAACTGGGAAGACATTTTAAGGCTTGATGGTCAATTAACCGAAGAAGAAAGGATGATTCGCGACAACGTTCGCGAGTATTGCAACAAATCCTTGATGCCCCGCATTTTAGATGCCAATAGGAATGAAACATTTCATCCTGAAATATATAAAGAAATGGGAGAGCTTGGTATTCTTGGCGCCTCTATTAAAGGCTATGGATGTGCAGGTGTTGGGTATGTTTCTTACGGACTAATAACGCGTGAAATTGAAAGAGTTGACTCTAGTTATAGATCTGCATTCAGTGTCCAGTCTTCATTAGCAATGTATGCCATTTATCAGTTTGGATCAGAGGAACAAAAAGAAGATTTATTACCGCAGATGGCAGCTGGAAATTTAATTGGATGCTTTGGATTGACCGAGCCTGATGCTGGTTCTGATCCTGGTAGCATGGTTTCAAATGCAAAAAAAGTTGAAGGAGGTTATCAATTAAATGGATCTAAGACATGGATAACAAATGCACCTGTTGCTGATGTATTTATTATTTGGGCAAAAGATGAGCAAGGAGTTTTAAGAGGTTTCATAGCTAGAAAAGGTTTTAAAGGACTTGATACTAAGGTCTTAGAGGGTAAGTTTGCACTTAGGGCATCAGTTACAGGCCAAATTTTTATGTCTGATGTTTTCATCCCAGACGACCATGTTCTCCCTTTAGCTCAAAGTTTTAGAGGCCCTTTTTCTTGTTTAAATATGGCTAGGTATGGCATTGCATGGGGCGCCATGGGCGCGGCTGAATTTTGCTGGCATGCTGCTCGCCAATATACGCTAGACAGGACTCAGTTTGGAACACCTCTTGCTGCAAAACAATTAGTTCAGAAAAAATTAGCTGACATGCAGACAGAAATTACATTAGGCTTACAAGCAGCCTTGCGAGTTGGAAGATTAATTGATGATGAGCAGATGATCCCTGAAATGATTTCTCTTATTAAGCGAAACAATTGTGGTAAAGCTTTAGAAGTTGCCAGATTGGCGAGAGACATGCATGGCGGTAACGGAGTGATTGATGAATATCATGTCGTAAGACACTCAATGAATTTAGAAGCAGTAAATACCTACGAAGGCACCCATGATATACATGCTTTAATTCTTGGTAATCTTCAGACCAATATAGCAGCCTTCGAGTAATGTTTAATGTCAAGTAAACTTGACATTAAATTTATATATACATACCATTAAAAATCAATGAGCTCTGAAAAATACACTTTAAAACAAGCAAAAATAGCTAAACGAATTATCAAGTACTTTGCTAAATTTCAGGCTAGTATTTTTTTGATAAGCAAAGGAAGACTTTGGAATAAATGGCCAGGTGGTTTCCCAATTATGGTTGTAGAAACCAGAGGTGCTAAGTCCAATAAAATAAGAAACATACCGCTGATCTATGTGCATCAAGAGGGGATGCCAATATTGGTTGCCTCTTTAGGTGGGATGCCAAAGAACCCTAATTGGTATTACAACGTTATAGCAAACCCAACAGTTAAGATCTCCACCATTGAGGGGCATGGGAACTATTTAGCAGAAGTGGTGTCTAAAGAAAAAAAGGAAGAGTTATGGCCATTAATTTGTTCATTCTACCCCGATTATGAAACTTATCAGAGTAACACTGCCAGAGAGATACCTGTTTTTTTGTGTAAACCAGCATGAATGTTATAGACGTTAAAAATATTACCAAACATTATTTACTTGGCACCCAAACAGTAGAGGCCTTAAGAGGCGTGAGCTTTGGTATAGAGCAAGGTGAATTTATAGCAATTATGGGTCCATCAGGGTCCGGTAAATCTACGCTCATGAACATTATTGGATGTCTTGATAGCCCTACAGATGGAACATATCACCTTAACAACCAAGAAGTTAGCACTTTAGAAGGGGATGAGCTTGCAGGCATAAGAAATAAAGAGATTGGTTTTGTATTTCAAAATTTTCATCTATTGGCACGTAACAGTGCGCTTGATAATGTTATGTAGCCATTAAAATATGCTGGAGTTGATAAGGCAGATCAACTTAAAAGAGGTAAGGATGCTCTTTCCCAAGTTGGGCTTGAATCAAGAATGGATCATCAGCCATCTGAACTGTCAGGAGGGCAGCAGCAAAGAGTTGCTATAGCCAGAGCGTTGGTGAATAACCCATCTATTTTATTTGCCGATGAGCCAACTGGAAACTTAGACAGCCAAACTGGACACGATGTCATGCAACTTTTTCATAATCTGCATCAACAAGGCCAAACAATTATTTTAATTACTCACGAAAATGAAGTAGCCGCAGAGGCTCAAAGAACAATATTTATTAAAGATGGTTTGATAGAATCGGACATTAGAAAGGAAAAACTATGAAGAGCTCAATTATTAAAACATTCAGTATCATTTTATCGGCGGTATTAGTTGTTAGTTGTGGTGGAGGTAAAGAGGAAGAGGAATTTAAATTCTATGCTCTAAAAGAAGCGGCATCTCAGCAACTAGAGCTTACTGTTGAAGCCTCAGGAACTGTTGAGGCTATCTCGTCTATTGAGATTAAATCAAAAGCATCTGGGCAAATTCTTTTTTTAGGAGCTGAAATTGGAGATTATGTAGATGAGGGTGTGGTTCTTGCAAGAATAGATCAAAGAACGCCAACAAACACTCTTGCTCAAGCCAACGCAGATCTTGAGGTTGCTAAAGTTCGTTTAAGCAATGCCCAAAATCAATTTGAGCGCTCCAAAAGATTGCATGATGAAGGTAATATTTCTGATAAATCATTTGAGGATGCTCAAGAATCATTCTCCTCAGCAAGAGCTCAGTTAGTTAGAGCGGAAGTATTCTTAGAAAATGCTCGAATAGCTTTAGATGATACAAGTGTAAGATCACCAATTGCTGGTACTGTTATCAGTAGATTAGCTGAAGTGGGCCAAGTGATCACTTCACCAACATCTGCTGTAGGTGGCGGGACATTATTAATGGAGATGGCAGATCTCAATAAAGTTCGAGTTAGAGCATTAATCGATGAGATAGACATTGGCAAGATTACTATTGGTCAAGAAGTTACATTAAAGGTTTCAGCGTATAGGGACAAAAAATTTGTGGGAGTTGTTTCCAAGATTGAACCTATGTCAAAAATTGATCAAAATGTTACGACATTCCCAGTGCTAATAGACATCGAGAATCAAGATAATTTATTACTAATAGGAATGAACACTGACGTTGAAATTGAAATTTTAAATGAGGAAGTAGCTTTAGCATTACCAGCAGGCTCTTTGAGAACGCGAAAAGATATTGGTTCTGTTGCTCCGTTGCTTGGGATTAAAGAAGATGAGTTAAATAATTTTTTAACCAAAAGAGTTGAGGGCGAAAATTTTGACTCATACATAGTTCTTAAAAAAACCAAGAAGGGTGCAATACCTATTTGGGTAAAAGTTGGAAAAACAGATCTTAATTATGTTGAGGTCAA
>JAQWJG010000013.1 GCA_029248485.1 SAR86 cluster bacterium
TAGAGTAAGATCGAAAGGATGTTCTGTGTTGTAGTCTTGCATTAGATTTTTAGTAAATTAACTCTTGATGGTTTGTAAAAGTAAAACTTTATGCAAAGATGTTAAAGGTCTTAACTGGCCAAATCAATCATTATTAACATAGCTAATGTTTAAGAATTTAAATTATAAGAAGAATAAAAAAATGATTTTATTATTTAAAAGATGAGAAAAGCAGATCGAGCTTCTATTGTGCAAAAAATTTTAGAGGAATATTATCCTGAAACTCCTGTGCCGTTAGATCATGAGGATAATTTCACATTATTGGTAGCAGTATTATTGTCGGCTCAATGCACTGATGAAAGAGTGAACAAGGTAACTCCAAAACTTTTTCAACTGGCAGACAATCCAGCGGACATGCGCACTAAAAGTCCAGAGGAAATATATAAAGTTATCAAACCGTGCGGTTTGGGACCCCAAAAATCTAAAGCTATACATACTCTCTCTAATATTTTATGTGATTCATATAACGGAGAAGTTCCTGAGGATATGAAGGCACTAGAAAACCTTCCAGGAGTTGGGCACAAAACAGCCTCGGTAGTTATCAGTCAAGGATTTGGACATCCAGCATTTCCTGTGGATACTCATATCCACAGACTGGCTCAGAGGTGGGGCTTAACTAAAGGAAAAAATGTTCAGCAAACTGAAAAAGATTTGAAAAAAATTTTTCCAACAGATTCCTGGAACAAACTTCACCTGCAAATCATATTTTGGGGAAGAGAATTCTGCCAGGCTCAACAATGTCATGGAATTACTTGCAAAATTTGCAAAGCAACTTTTCCTAAAAGATCACGTCCTTTTTCCCACAAGAAGCCCTAGATAATTTAGAATAAAGTTCTCAAGCTTTTTAATTAAAATTATTAATACTTTTGGAGTAATCAATGGAATCTCAAGCTGATTCAATTTTTGCTAATCCACAAAAAATAGAAACATATGATAGCGAACTATGGGAGGCCCTTGATCGAGAGTCTATTCGTCAAGAGCAACACATAGAGCTCATAGCATCAGAAAATTATGCCAGTCAAAGAGTTATGGAGGCTCAAGGAGGATTGCTTACAAATAAATACGCAGAAGGCTATCCTCATAAAAGATACTATGGTGGTTGTGAGCATGTAGATATTGCAGAAGAGTTAGCTATTAATCGAGCGAAAGAGCTCTTCAAAGCAGATTACGCTAATGTTCAACCTCACTCAGGCTCCTCTGCAAATGCAGCTGCATTTCTGGCAATGCTTGAGCCCAATGATACGATTCTAGGCATGAGCCTTGATCATGGAGGCCATTTAACCCATGGAGCCAAAGTTAATTTTTCAGGAAAAAACTACACAGCTTTTCAATATGGTCTTCATCCTGCAACGCATAACATTGATTATGATCAAGTCAGAGATTTAGCTAAAAAACATAACCCTAAAATGATTATCGCCGGTTTTTCAGCCTTTTCAGGAATTATAGATTGGAAAATTTTTAGAGATATTGCCGATGAGACCGGTGCGTATTTTCTGGTGGATATGGCTCATGTATCTGGGCTTGTGGCAGCTGGATTATATCCTTCGCCAGTCCCCTATGCTGATGTAGTCACCTCCACAACCCACAAAACCTTGAGAGGCCCAAGATCAGGAATTATTATTGCTAAATCAAATGAGGCCTTAGAAAAAAAATTAAACTCAGCTGTCTTTCCAGGTTCTCAAGGCGGACCTCTAATGCATGTAATCGCAGCAAAGGCGGTGTGTTTTAAGGAGGCTCTTGATCCAGAATTCAAGATTTACGTGCAACAAGTGATTGATAATGCAAAGCTGATGTGTAAAGTCATACAGGACCGTGGCATTGATGTTGTATCTGGTAAAACAGAGAATCATATTGTTTTGATGGATTTAAGAAGCAAAGGATTGACTGGCAAAGATTGCGAATTAGCCTTAGGGCAAGCAAACATAACTGTAAATAAGAACGCAGTTCCCGATGATCCCCAATCACCATTCGTAACCTCAGGCATTCGATTGGGAACGCCTGCTGTTACTACAAGGGGTTTCAAAAGCGGGGAAATAGAAATATTGACTAATTGGATCTGCGATGCAGTTCTTGACCTAGGCAATGCTGATAAAATTAATTCTATTAAAGATCAAGTAGTTGAAATGTGTAAAAGATTTCCAGTATATAAATAAAAATGTTTTGTCCTTTTTGCCAAGCCCAAGATACCAAAGTGATTGACTCGAGGCTTGTTGGTGATGGCTCACAGATTAGAAGAAGGAGAGAATGTGAAGTCTGTCATGCAAGGTTTACTACCTTTGAAACTGCTGATCTTGCTCTTCCAAGGATTGTGAAAAGCGACGGTGAAAGACAGCCATTTAATGGTGTTAAATTAAAAGGTGGAATGCTTAGAGCCCTTGAAAAAAGACCCTTGTCTGCTGAAGAAGTTGACGGCGTGTTTGGAAGCATTTTGACTGAAATTCGTCAACTGGGTGAAAGAGAGATAGCCTCGCGTCAACTTGGAGAGATTGTGATGCGTAATCTCAAAAGAGTTGACCAGGTTGCCTATGTAAGATTTGCATCTGTCTATCGTGACTTTCAAGACATCAAAGAGTTTGCCGAAGAAATATCTTCCTTGTCTAAGGAAAAACCCAAAAGAACCAAAAAGAAAAAATGAATGACCTCGACTTTATGGCTAGAGCCATTGAGCTTGCGGCAAGGGGTCGACTAAAAGTTCAACCAAATCCCATGGTTGGTTGTGTCATTGTAAAAAATAACAAAATAATTGGTGAAGGCTGGCATAAGGAATACGGTAATGATCATGCAGAAATAAATGCTATAAAAAACTGTAAAAGAATTTTTGGAGCAAAAAAAGCCCTTAAATTAATTGCTGGATCAAATGTCTATGTAAACCTTGAGCCATGCTCAATTGAAAAAAATACCCCGCCATGCTCGAATGCATTAATTGAATATCAGATTAAAAGGTTATTCTGCGGAACCCTTGATCCCAATCCAAAAATTAATGGTCGAGGAATTAAGCTGCTTAAGAAAGCTGGAATTGAAACAAGCGTTGGTCTTCTCAAAAACGAGTGTGAAGAATTAAATCGCGTTTTCTTCACAAATCAAAAAAAATCTCGTCCCTACATCATCCTTAAAAGTGCACAGTCGCTAGACGGGAAAATAGCCCTTCAAAGTGGAGAAAGCAACTGGATTACCAATCCCGAATCGCGCAAAAATAGTCATCATATTCGATCAAAAGTTAAAGGGATTCTAGTGGGAAGAAATACAGCCGAGCATGACAACCCTGCGCTAACAGTTCGATTAACCAAGAATGAGTTAGGTTTGGCTAAAGGTGAGGCAATTGCGCAACCAGTAAAAATTATCCTAGGTAACCTGAAGAAATCAAAAAAAGTTAACAAAATTTTTGCTGGTAATTCAAAGATAATTATTGGATCTATGCAATCAGCCAAAAAGTCTAAAAATGTGGAGTATTTAGAATACAAGAAGAAAAATTTTCTAGAAGAATTTCTGCAAGATCTTTTAGATAGAAATATATCTAGTATTTTAGTTGAAGGTGGTCAGAAAACTTTAAATGCATTTATTGCTAATAATTTATTTGATGTATTGGTGCTATATACTGCTCCCATGTTTTTAGGCAAGGAAAGTAAAGATGCCATCAGCGTCAAAGCGCCTGACAAGATAAAGGCATCATTAAAATTACAGATGATGGGAGTAGAGAAATTTAAAGATGATATTAAAACAACCTACTACAACA
>JAQWJG010000015.1 GCA_029248485.1 SAR86 cluster bacterium
GATGTAAATAATGATTGGCAAGAGTATGAAATATTTTTCAAAGATTTGAAGAGAAGTTCTGGGTTCTCAGCAGCACCCATGAAGGCAAAAAACATTAGAGATTTAAGCATTGCAGGATACGGAAGAGACTTTAAAGTAGATCTAGCAATTAAATAGATTAGCTTGATTTCTAATTAACCTAATCCCTAGCATTTTTTTCAAACTCTTTTAGATATTTCTCATAGTCCTCCCAATCGTGAGGAGTTCCTGCCCTGGGTTTTTCCATTTTGCTTGCTCGATCCAAAGCCTTAGTTGACAGCTTGCTTGGACTTTCTTTTAATAATTTTCGAAATGTTTTTTTTATTAAATTTTTCATTTAACGATTAAGAATTTTAAGAAGTTTTTTCATAAAACGTTTTAATGTCTTTGCAGACTCCTTTTCATTGAATGTTTCGATGACCTCAGACTGAGAATAACCATCCCAAAAAGTTATTTGATGGTATTGTTTAAATTTAATTAATTCCAAAGAAGCTGAATCTAGATTTTGATCATCTATTAAATAAATTTTTATCTGGTCTTCATCTAATGAAATACTGATATTTTCATGCGTTGAAAAATAAGATTTATATAGATTCTTAACTCGCTGATTAAAGGTGAAGGCCTGCATTAATTAATTGCGAAACTTTAAAAAGACAAAGATTGCTGTGCTCTTGGCCAGGCTTACTGTGAAGAAGCCGAATCCCTAAATTTTTTTATTTTTTCTAAGCTAACTTTATCTTTAAAACTCATAATAACTGCAGCAATAGATAAAATTAGTATGGCGGCAGCTTCACCTAGAACAATCAAAG
The DNA here is from genome assembly GCA_029248485.1 of SAR86 cluster bacterium. The sequence goes on from JAQWJG010000015.1 coordinate 828, forward strand.
CATCCATTTCTTTGCTCTGCATCACAATCAATCTGCATAAAGCTGTTATTGCAATAATAATTGGAAGAGTCACAGGAATTCTATTAGTGCTATAAAAAGCTCCTACCATCCCAATAATTTCTGCATATATAAAAAGCATAAATAAATCTGGCAGGGTAATTTCTTGAGCCAAGACCATGTCAAAAATATACAAAGCAGATGCAATGCAAGTCGCAATTCCAATAATAGCTAAAAGTAATTTTTCACTGGCAATAGTTGTCCAGTGCAAACTTTTCGTAAGTTTAGATTGTTTATCATTCATAAATTAATCATACCAAAGGAATATAGAATGAAATAATTTTTTTACTGAAAAGTTAAAATTCTGGTGCCTAAATATTTATTATAGTAAGTTAAAATGAAACATTAAAAATAGTTAAATAATAGACATATGATACTGACAAAAATAAATAGAATTCAGACCTTTACTGAAAAAAGGTGGTGGGGAGATGAAACACTATACTCTCTATTTCAAGACGCTGTAACTTCTTGCAAGAAACAAGAAGCCCTTGTTGATCCTGAGAATCGTCAGGATATTACAGGAGATGTCCCGAAGAGATTATCTTTTGATGATATAGACAAAACCGTTGAAAGATATGCAACCATTTTTTTTGAGCAAGGCTTAAGAAAAGATGACATTGCCATTATTCAATTGCCAAATGTTGTCGAGCTACCGATGGTTTATCTAGCTTTATCAAAACTTGGAATTATTTGTTCGCCCATTCCAATGCAATATGGTGCATACGAAATTACTAGCATTATAGCTGAGACTGAGCCTAAGGCTTTTATTAGCATAAAAACCTTCAATGGTAATAGTCATGCTGAACAATTTTCTTCAGTATTTAATAATGGCGAGGTTAAGTTTGCATTGGGTGAAATTGAGAATTTCATTAACTTGCATGATTACAATCCTGCTGATGAATATTACGAATCTCAACAATCTCATGTTTCAGATAACCCAATCACTGCAAATGATATTTTTACTATCTGCTGGACCTCTGGTACTACTGGAACCCCAAAGGGTGTTCCGCGTAGCCATAATCTTTGGTTGCCAATGGCTAAAGCTGCAGCATTTGTTTCTGAAACCGAGAAGGGTGACACATTGCTGAATCCTTTTCCGATGATAAACATGGCGAGCATTGGAGGTTTTTTATTTAATTGGTTGTTATGCAAGGGTAAACTTGTCCAACATCATCCTTTTGATTTAAATGTTTTTCTGAATCAAATTTCGAGCGAGGATGTTAAATACACCATAGCTCCACCTGCCATTATGAACATGCTACTTAATAATCCAGCTATCCTAGATCAACAAGATTTAAGTAGTTTAAGATGCATTGGGTGTGGTGGCGCCCCATTATCAGAATGGATGGTTGAGACATTTCAAAATAAATATAACTTAACCGTTCAAAATATTTTTGGTTCAAATGAAGGTGCAACACTTCTTAGCGCTCGCAATGAGATTGAAGATCCTCTTTTGCGTGCAAAATATTTTCCTCGTTTTGGAGTAGAAGGGTTTGACTGGAGTAACCCAGTATCAAAATTAGTAAGAACAAAATTGGTCAGTGTTGAAACTAATGCTGAAATAATAGAGCCTGGCCAGCCAGGAGAATTGCTCATTTCAGGCGCCACAGTTTTTGACGGGTACTGGAATGCCCCAGAAGCTAACGCCGAGGTATTTGATGAAGAAGGCTTTTTTAAGACTGGTGATTTATTTGAAATTTCACCAGAAGATACCCAAATGAGATTTTATAAATTTTGCGGTAGATGCAAAGATCTTATTATTCGAGGTGGGATGAATATTTCTCCAGAGGAGTTAGATAATCTGCTTAGCGCTCATCATAAAATGTTGGAAGTTGCTGTAACTGGCTATGATGACGATATTTTAGGAGAAAAAGTTGGAGTTGTAGCTGTGGTTGCAGAAGGTGAGACTATATCTTTAGACGAAATAATAGAGTTTCTAAAAGACCAACAGATTGCAAAGTATAAAATGCCAGAGGATTTAAGACTGATTGATGCTTTACCAAAAAACCCTGTTGGTAAAGTTTTAAGACGAGAGCTAAAAGATTTATTTAACTAGGTAGTTCCAACAACAAAGCTAACAACTGTTGTAGCGCTTCCACCAATATTTAAAGTTGATATATTTTTTGCATTTTCAATTTGGTACTCACCCGCATGATCTGTGCATTGTTTGTAGCAATCAAGCAGCATTCTCACACCCGTTGCGCCTACCGGATGTCCTAAGCCAATAAGTCCACCACTTGCATTGATCGGAATTCTGCCGCCCATCTCAATTTCGCCTGATTCAATTGCTTTCCAGCTCTCTCCAGGTTTTGTAATGCCAAAGTGATCAATTGCCATATATTCAGTTGATGTAAAGCAATCATGAGTCTCAATACCATCTATATCAGCTACACCTTGCATCCCAGCTCTTGCAAATGCATCATCGATCGCTTTTTTTACATGTGGAAAAATGTAGTCTTTATTCTGACTAAAATCGATTTTTTCTTGATACGTTATAGGGCCTGTTTGATGACCCCAGCCTTTAATATAAGGAATGGACTCAATTTCTATTGATTTTGCTTTTGCATATTCTCTAGCTTTTTTTTCACTCGCTAAGAAAATTATAGCGGCGCCATCAGTTACTTGACCGCAATCCATCTTTCTGGTCCTACCCTCAATTACAGGATTAGCATGATCTGATCTTGTAAAAGTATCCAATTCAAAAGTCCATCCTCGCGTTTGTGAATTTGGATTTTTTTTAGCATTACCAAAATTTATCTCTGATATTTTTGAAAGATGATCTTCATTTATGCCATATCTTTTATCATATTCATTTGTCAGCTCACTAAACATATGTGGCCAAGGGTATTGTACGCCCTGGCATTCAAAACCTGATCGCATTGCAGGGCCTCCAATATTTTGTGCTGCCTGCTCTCCTGGAACATTCCTCATTTGCTCAATGCCTAAGACTGCAGCTAGCTCATATCTACCCGATTCAATTTCAGCACAAGCAGCCAAAGTTGCAATACTGCCAGAAGCACATGCGGCCTCATGACGTGAAGAGGGCAGTCCAAAAAAGTCAGGGTGCGAGGAAACAAAAAAGCCACCTAAATGGCCTTGATTGCAAAATAACTCAGCAGTGAAATTTCCAACATGGGCTACATCAATATCTTTTGGCTCTAATTCAACAGAGGACAATCCTTGCGTAATTGTATTCTCGAATACATCTAAAAGGTCAAGTTCATTTCTGTGCCAGTTCTGAGCAAAGTCAGATTGATAGCCTCCTAGGATGTAGACGCGTTCTTGCATTCATTAATTATATGCATGATTCTCTAACATTCAAAAGAAAAACTCGAGTGAGTAATAATACAAAACTTGTAATAAACTTAAATTTAGATTTTTATTAGATCCTATGCAAAATGATAAGTTAATTGATCAATTACGATTGCCTGTAATCGTTGCTCCGATGTTCTTGGTTTCTGGGCCAGATTTAGTAATCGCCAGCAGCAATGCAGGATTGATTGGCTCTTTCCCAGGACCAAATGCAAGAACTGCTGAGGAGCTTGAAGATTGGATGCATCAAATCAATAACGCTACTTCAAATCCTTGGGCATTTAACATGATCACCCACAAGACCTATGATAGGTTTTCAGAGGAATTGGACTTAATTAAAAAGTTCCAACCAAAAATTGTAATCACTGCTTTAGGCAGTCCTGAAAGAGTGATAGAGGCTGTGCACGGATATGGAGGCAAGGTAATTGCAGATGTTAATAATATTAATTTTGCACGTCGTTGTGCAGAGATGGCTGTTAATGGCATGGCTCTTATTTGCCATGGAGCGGGAGGCCACACTGGGCACCTTTCCCCATTTTCATTTAGTGCTTATGTAAGAGAGTTTTTTGATGGTCTAATCGTTTTAGCAGGCTCAATTTCTACTGGGCAGCATATTAAAGCAGCTCAATTATTAAGTGCAGATTTATGTTACATGGGTACAAGGTTCATTTCAGCGCAAGAAAGTAACGCAGTTGATGAATATAAATCTATGATCATTAATTCAACATATGATGATTTAAGAATGACCAATTTATTTACTGGTGCCCAAGCATACTATTTAAAAGATAGCATTATTAATAATAATTTAGATCCAGATAACTTGGACTCAAATACAGAAGGTTTTAATGTTTCAGCCTCACAAGATAAGATTAAGGCATGGAAAGATATTTGGTCAGCAGGACAAAGTGTTGGTTTAATTAAAAATATAGAAAGCGTAGAATCTATAGTAGAAGAACTTGAATCTGAGTTCCTCCAGGGGTAGAGAATGGAAATTAAAAAAACAAATACCATTAAATCATCAATAAAGACTCATGATCATCCGTATTTAAAGGATGCTTGGATACCCAATTATGATGAATATGAGGTCAATGATTTAAATGCGCTGGGTGATATTCCTGAGGACATAGAGGGGGCTTACTATAGAAATACTGAAAATCAAGTTCATGAACCCATTGGCCGTTTTCATCCTTTTGATGGAGATGGGATGATCCATTCAATTAATTTTGATAATGGTAAAGCAAATTATGTAAATAAATTTGTCAGAACAGAGGGATTTTTGGTTGAGCAAAAAATGGGAAAGTCTATGTGGGCTGGTCTCATGGAAAGGTCGGGCACATCTATGCTTCCTGGGTGGGGCGCACAAGGTGGCATTAAGGACTCTTCCTCTACAGACATTATTGTTCATGCAGGAGAGCCACTTTCAACATTTTATCAATGTGGAGAGGGCTATCAATTAGATCCCCATTCATTAGAAACTCAAAATAAAGCATCATGGGTACCTTCAGGCGGCTTATCTGCCCATCCAAAAGTTGATTTGGCAACAGGCGAGCTTATGTTTTTTAACTATTCAAAGCATGCCCCATTTTTAAATTATGGAGTGGTTGATAAAAATCAAAAACTTAAACACTTTGTTCCGGTTGAACTTCCAGGCCCAAGACTGCCTCATGATATGGCATTTAGTAAAAATTATTCGATCATTAATGACTTACCTCTTTTCTGGGATCAGGATATGCTTAAGAAAGGAATTCATGCCACAAGATTGCATGACTTACCTTCAAGATTTGCAGTTATTCCAAGATATGGCAACCCTGAGGATATTAAATGGTTTGAAGCTGATCCAACTTATGTGCTTCATTGGAATAATGCATATGAGGTCGGTGATGAATTGATTTTAGAAGGCTATTTTCAAGAACATCCTTGGCCAGAAAACTATATCGATGCGCCACCAGGACTAGAGCGTATGATGGCTTTTCTAGATTTTTCATTGTTGAAACCTAGATTGCATAGATGGAAATTTAATTTAAGAACTGGAATAACGACTGAAGAAGATATTTGCGACGAAACAATAGAATTTGGAGTTATAAATCAGCATATTGCTGGCATTGAGCATCAATATACTTACAGCATGATTCCAACTAAGGGGCATTTTACATTTGACGGAATCACAAAGCATGATCATCAGAAAAACTCTTTGAGTAAATATATTTTTCCTGAGCATGTTTTTATTAGTGAAGTTAGTTTTGCGCCTAAAACCGGTGCAATTGATGAAGATGATGGATACCTTGTAACTATCAGTAATGATGTTAAAGAAAAGAGCTCATCTTGTTTACTGTTTGATGCAAAGAATATTGAATTGGGACCGGTATGTGAGATTCCTTTACCACATCAAATTTGCTCTGGCACCCATGCTACCTGGGCTCAAAAAAGTGATTTAAAATCGTAACTTTATGAATCCTGTCTATATTGTTGATTCAATTAGAACACCTAGGGCCCGAGCTAATCAAAAGGGCGGGCTGAGCAAACTAAACCCATATGAATTATTGGATGTTTTATATAAAGATATTGAGCAGAAAAATTTTTTAGATTTGCATTCCATTGACGAAGTAATTTTGGGTTGTGTAACTCAATATGGTGAACAAGCTGGCAATATTGCAAAAGCTTCCGCTCTATATTCTGACTATCCTGATTCAATTTCAGGACTAACCGTGAACAGATTTTGCTCTTCAAGTTTAGATGCAATAAATTTGGGCTTTTTGAAAATTCAATCTAAGCAAGCGAACAATGTTATTTCTGGTGGTGTGGAAATGATGTCTAGGGTACCAATGCTTTCAGATGATGCAGCAATTTGGAATGACATAGAAATTGCTGGTCAGGCAAAGATTTTTTTAATGGGCAGCGGAGCTGACCTGATAGCCAGTCTTTTTAATATTTCTAGAGATGATGTAGACAGGCAAGCATTCAAGTCACAGCAAAATGCCTTAAATGCTCAAAAAAATAATCACTTTAAGTCTATTATCCCAGTAATTAACAAGAGTAAATCGATTAACTGTGTTGATGATGAATGCATTAGACCAGATACAACCATTGAAAGCTTGGCCTCATTGGATCCAAGTTTTAAAAAACTTGGGGAGCAGGGGGTAGATCAAGCCCAATTAACCCTTTTTCCTAGTTTAAAAGAAATCGTGCATGTTCACACAGCAGGCAATTCTCCTGCAATGGCAGATGCTGCATCCATTACGTTACTCTCAAATAAAGAAATTCAAGAAAATGGACATAAGTCCAGAGCAAAAATTCTTTCTGTTGCTACAGTGAATGACGATCCTCTATTAGTTTTATCAGGTTGCATGTTAGCTACGCAAGAAATACTTTCACAGAATAATTTACAAGTTGCTGACATAGATTTATTTGAAATACATGAAGCTTTTGCCTCGACCATGATCCATTGTCAAAAAGAGTTAAAAATAGATGATGCAAAGCTAAATGTTAATGGTGGTTGTATTGCTCTTGGTCATCCCATGGGAGCTACTGGCTCTATAATGGTGTCAACCTTGATAGATGAGCTAGAGAGACGTGATTTAAAGTTTGGTATTGTTGCAACAAGTGGTGCAGCTGGAGCTGGGACTGCCTTGCTCATTGAAAGAATATAGGAATTTTTAATATTCTGCCATTAATGGAAATGGCCTTAAAAAACCATCTTTAACTTCAGCTTTTATATTTAAGTTTTTAATTGGTATAAAGTCAGGGGAAATATCTTTTTCAACCCAATTCTCTATTACAGTTAACATGCTCATCTGATCAGGAATTCTTGATTCCATCTCCCAGCAATGCCCCATTCCAGGAACTAAAAATAATTTGAAAAATTTATCTGTATTATTCCCAAATAACTTTCGAACATTTTTATAGTAATCTATTGTTTGCTGAGGAAGAACCAAGGGATCTGCAAGTCCAGCCCACATAAGCAATTTACCATTTGATTCAAAAAATTTTTTTAGATTAGGGTTTGTTGCATTCAATAAGTCACTTTGAAGTTTTAACTTTTCAAGATGGCTGTCAAAATTAAAGTCTACAGCCCTGAAGTTCTTTTCGAAATTAAATCCAAAATTAGGCAAAAAGCCATCTGCTAAAAGTGTGCCAGGTCTTGGGCTTTCTTTACTGCCAAAATACCAATACCCTAGATATCTTTCGCTTCCCGGATTTATTCCATAAAATAATTTCTCACCAGTAGCATTAGAAGGGCCAGCATATAATTTCAATAAAGTATTTTTTTCTTCCAGCGATAAGCATTCAATTTTCGATGACTGATCACATATTTTGACGTCATCAAAAGTTAAATTGCATTCATTAACATTTTGTAGAACTCCATCATATGAGCCGTCGAATCCATCGCATTTATCTAATACATATTTTTCTAGCCATACCAGTTTGGCATTAAATTTGCTTGTAAGGACCTCATTTTTTTTATCATTCAAATTAGACTGAAGCAGCCAAGGCCCAAATATTCCTGCATTCTCGGTAAGATTTAGAATTGGGCATCCAGAGATAATTCCATCGAAAAGATTGGGATAAATTTGTGCAGCTTTTGCGGCTAATCTCCCTCCATTAGAGCATCCTGAAAAGTAAGAATAATTTGGTTTTTGATTGTAAAACCTTTTTATTAACTGATGACCCGCATCGTAGGTAAATTTTATTACTGTAAATGCATAAACTTTTCTTGCTGCAGGATTGTTCTTGGCCCATTCAGCATCACCCAGGTGCTTTCCTTGATGGCCACCATTGGTTGTAATTGCAGCATATCCTTTTCGTAGAGCATGATTAATTGCATTTGAATGAGAGCTTCTATCAGGCTCAATTAACCCACAAAAACCCCCACAGCCAGCTTGAAAAAATTTTCCATTCCAATTTTTATCTGGCAGTCTAGCTTCAAATCCAATGTTGGGGTTGATAATGCCTTTAACCTTACAAAATGATGGCAAATCACCACTGTTTTTAACTAAGCTAGTTTCAGTTACAACAATTTTTTCAAGATTGAGATTCGATAAATCATTACAGTCTTTTGCAACAACTGGAGTTACAAAACAAAAAAGAATGAGAAGTTGTAACCATTTCATAAATGGATTGAGAAAAATATCAGCCCTGATCAGAAATACAGGGCTGATATTCAAAGATTAAAAATTATAATCTAATTTAATAGCTATATTTTTTGGTCGAGCATAGATAGCATCATATGCTATTCCATCAAGCGCTCCACCTGAAGCAAGTCTGACAAATGTTCTTGCGAGTGGAATAGTTCCACCAACAACTTTAATTCGTTCATCAGTTAAGTTGTCACCAATCAACGACACTCTCCATTTACCATCTGAGCTTGTTAAACCAAGCACCAAACCAACTTTTGAGTAGCCACTTTCTTTGATATTTTTATCAAGGTTAGTAGTTATGAAGTACTCTGATGAATAATCAACATTTAAATTAGCATCAAATACCCAGCTATTAGATAAAACAGTATCATATGCAAATCCAGCATTGGCTGTGTCTTCAGGAGCAAGGATAACGCTAGCACCAGATCTATCACAATAAATTCCGTTGGTTGCAGTTTCTCCATACGCACACTGACTATTTTTCCAGTCAGTAAATTTATAGTCTAGACTCGCCATAGACGCATAAAATTCTAAGTTATCTGTAAGAAGATACCTTCCCTGCATTTCAAAGCCATCTAATTCAGCGGCTGAAGCATTTCCAACTTTAAATCCTAGTACACCATCAAACACACTAGTTTGAAGATCATCATATTCAGTTGTGAAATAAGTGAAGTCGAATGAAGCTCTATCTGATTTCATTTTATAGCCCCATTCAATATTTGTAGCTTCTTCTTCTTCAAACTCCCATCCACCTTCACTCGAGACTAGTGGAGTTCCTGGTATTGAGTTACCTCTAATATCAAATCCTCCCGCTTTAGAACCCTGAGTATAGGAAACATACATTTGAGAGTTTTCCGATAAGTCATAGCTTAGTCTAACCATTGGATCAAAAGAGTTTTCACTTCTGCTACTTGCTATATCATGAGGACCAACATTTAACACGCCAGCCCATAAAGCATTTAGTAATGGTGAACCAGCTAATGCTGTTCCAGTGCCATCTAAAGTTAACTTTCTGCTTCCATCTTTGTCTTCGCTAGAATACCTTGCACCAACTGTTAATCTCCAATTGCCTTCAAGATTAATATCAGCTTGACCAAAAACAGAAAACATATCAGAGGATTGTGCATAAAGCCTGTCCCAGTTAGTTCCTACTAGCAAAGAAACTGGAGGTCCTGCAAGCGCGAGGAACGAGCCCAATGGAACATAATCAGTTACATCAACATCAGCAGTTTGGAAGTATGCTCCAACGATGTAGTCAACATCTTCTCCACCAGGAGAGGTATACCTGATTTCTTGCGACCATTGATCATACTTTTCAGTTTGATTGGTGCCATCAAGTATCTCAAGACCAACATAGTCAACATCAAGAACTTCATATGAATCGTATTCAACATGACCTGTAATCGAAGTAAGAGTTCCGCCACCATCCATTGGATAATTTGCAGTCAGCACAAAGTTATCCATTGTATTTTGGCTAAAAGTTTCTCCACTTGACCTTACCCAGTCTTCATTTGTTTCCACTGCAATGGGACCTCTAAAAACCAGACCATAGCCATCTTGTGGAGCTATAGCCTCCATGGCATAGCCAACAGAATCAAAGTCAGCTGTCTCAACTTTCAAATTATAATCAACATCACCAGATGTCCATGCAAGTTGTCCTCTGATGTATGTTTCATCTCTTTGTGGCTCAAGCCTTTTCATGTTTGTATTTGTAATCCATCCATCCATTTCTCTTGTTGAAACGGTTAGTCTTCCAAGCAGATTATCTGATAGAGCTCCTGATAAAACCAAAAGCGACTGATCTTCACCATGCTCGGATTCATGAGATGTAGAAAATTTACCCTCAAACTCCTCGGTTGGTTTTGCTGAGGTAACACTAACAGCTCCGCCGATTGCATTCTTACCAAATAAAGTAGGCTGAGGGCCTCTCAAAACCTCAACTCGCTCTAGATCAACAAGCGGGGTTCTTGCCAACTGACTTCTTGGATAAACAACACCATCAAAATTCATTGGTACAGATTGCTCAAAACCCTTGTTGGCACCTGATCTAACTCCACGGATAGAAATTGAAGTATCAATTTGCGTTTCAACCACCATAAAGTTTGGAACAGAAGCTGAGAGCGATTGAAGGTTATCAACACTTCTATCAGCAATATCTTCTCCAGCAATAGCTGACACAGAAATTGGTACATCTTGAAGACTTTGCTCTCTAATTTGAGCTGTAACTACAACT
>JAQWJG010000018.1 GCA_029248485.1 SAR86 cluster bacterium
CCTATAATTCCTAATTTTTTTGGAACAGATTCAAATTCTAGAGCTCCAGTGCTATCAACAATATCTTTGTGATTAATCTCAGCAACTGGAATATTAATTGGAGACGAGCCTGAGGCTATAACTATGTTCTTTGTTTCAAGAACTTCTGAATTTTTGCTAGAAGTTACCTCAACATGATTTGAGTCAATGATTTTTGCATGACCATAAACTTGAGTAACTTTATTTGCTTTAAAAAGGCCTGAGATACCTGTGGTTAATTGAGTAACAATTTTGTTTTTTCTATCCATCATTTTTGAAATGTCTAGCTTTGGCTTGCTAACAGATATGCCGTGATCAGAAAAATGATTAATAGCATCTGCGTATCTATGAGATGAGTCAAGCAATGCTTTAGAAGGAATGCATCCAACATTTAGGCATGTACCACCTAATTGCGTGCTTCCATCTGCACCAGAAGATTTCTCAATACAAGCTGTTTTTAATCCTAGTTGCGAAGCTCGGATAGCTGCAACGTAACCTGCTGGACCACTTCCAATTACAATAACGTCATACATTTTAATGCCTCATAAGTTTAAAAGAAGTTTTTCAGGGGACTCTAATTGATCTTTAATAGCAATCAAAAATGCTACAGCCTCCTTTCCATCTAGAAGGCGATGATCATAACTAAGAGCAAGATACATCATAGGCCTTATAACTATTTCACCTTCTACAACAACTGGTCTATCTTGAATAGTGTGCATTCCTAGAATGGCAGTCTGAGGAGCATTCAAAATTGGAGTAGATAAAAGTGATCCGAAAACACCTCCATTTGAAATAGTGAAGGTTCCTCCCTGCATTTCTGCTATTGAAAGCTTTCCACTTTTAGCTTTATCTGAGTAATCCAGGATTGACTTTTCAACGTCTGCTAATCTTAGATTATCTGCATCTCTTATGACTGGGACGACAAGCCCTCTTTCAGTCGAAACAGCTACACCCACATCTTGATAGCCATGATAAACAATATCACTCCCATCAATAGATGCATTAACCACAGGAAATTTTTTCAGAGCCTGGACTGCTGCTAGAACAAAGAAACCCATAAAACCAAGCTTTACACCATGCTCAGTGTAGAAATCTTCACCAAATTTAGCTCTCAGATCTTTAATTGGCTTTAGGTTAACCTCGTTAAATGTAGTGAGCATTGCTGTCTCTTGCTTCACGCTTAATAATCTTTTGGCTATAGTTGACCGCAACCTAGACATTGGCACTCTCTCTTCCAATCTCTCAATTGAGGCAGCATGAGCAGTAGATTCAATTTTCTTTGTTATCTTTTGATCTTCTACAGGCTCATCGAGATGATTCACTATATCTGCCTTTGTAATCCTTCCACCTTTTCCTGAGCCATCAATACTGCTCTCATCTAAATCATGTTCTTTTAATAATTTTTTTACTGCTGGTCCATTTGCCTTGGTCTTAGCCTCATTAGGTTGAATGCTCTCCTCTTTATTTGCATCGCTGTCTGCAAGAGTATCTTTTTCAGTTATCGTTTTAGATTGATCCCTTTCGTCAAACTCTGCTATTAACTCGGCACTTAAAACAATCTCACCAGCCGGCTTTAAAACTTTAGAAATAACTCCATCAAAAGGTGCAACTACCTCTAGGACAACTTTATCAGTTTCAATTTCAGCAATAACTTCGTCTTGTTTAACAGGCTCGCCTTCTTTCTTAACCCAGTTTGCAATAGTTCCGTCTGCAACAGATTCTGGGAATGTTGGGGATTTGATTTCAATTGACATAATGATTTCTCTAGGATGTTAAAGCTTCAATTACTAAAGCTTCTTGTTGTTGATTGTGTAATTTATTTAGACCGACTGCAGGTGCTGCTGATGCCTTCCTACTAACCAATTGTATTTCAGCAGCGTTAATTCTATCTAAAACTATTTGTAATCTATGGCGATGGCTGAACCAAGCTCCCTGATTGCTTGGTTCCTCCTGACACCAAACAAATTGTCTTGCATTCTCATAAGGCCTAATAACTTTCTCCAGGGTGTCATAGGGAAATGGATACAATTGCTCAATTCTTAACAATGCTATGTTTGTAATTCCAAGCTCCTTTCTTTTATATTCCAAGTCGTAATAAACCTTCCCAGAACACATAATAATTTTCTCTACCAGTTCAGGATTTGGGTGAAAATCATCAATTACATATTCAAAAGATCCTTCGGTTAAATTATTTATTGATGAAACGGCCTGAGGATTTCTTAATAAACTTTTTGGAGAAATAATAATTAACGGTCTTCTCATTTTTCGAATTGTTTGCAATCTCAGCAAATGATAAATCTGTGCAGGTGTACTTGGCACGCATACCTGAATATTTTCATTTGCACACAATTGTAAAAATCTTTCCAGTCTTGCGCTGCTGTGTTCCGGCCCCTGACCTTCATAACCATGGGGAAGGAGCATAACTAAACCTGATAACCTTTCCCATTTATGCTCAGCAGAAACAATAAATTGATCTATCACTACCTGAGCTCCATTTACAAAATCTCCAAACTGGGCCTCCCAGATAACAAGCCCAGAAGGTCTGGTAGCTGAATAACCATATTCAAAACCAAGAACCGCCTCTTCAGATAGCAGAGAATCATAAATATCAATCGTTGTATTAGCATTGTCAGCAATCTTGACCAATGGCATAGCGCCGTCACCATCTTTTTGATTTAATACCACTGCATGACGATGAGAGAATGTTCCTCTTCTTATGTCTTGGCCCGAAAATCTAATAGGGTAGCCCTGATCCAATAAAGTTGCATATGCCATGTTTTCTGCAAACCCCCAATTTACTGGGATTTTTTCATCTGCCATTTGAAGTCTATCGGTAAAAATTTTTTCTACCTGTCTTTGCAAAACAAAATCTTTTGGAGGGGTAAAAGCTATTTGAGCAAGCTCTTTAAACCTATCTTGATTAAATCTAGATTCAATTTCAGCATCTCCCGTTTGATTAAGATAAGGTGTCCAATCAAACCACATAGATGCGTTAGGTTGTGTTGCTAGATTGTGAGCGACAGAATCTCCATTTTCTATTGTTGACCTGTATTTTTTTTCTATTTCATCACATTCAGTTTGGCTTGTTACTCCCAACAAAATAAGTTGTTCTTGGTATGAGGTTTTGACTGATGGATGATTAGCAATCTTTTGATACATCATTGGTTGAGTTGAGGATGGCTCATCTGCCTCGTTATGGCCTCTTCTTCTGTAACAAAAGAGATCTAAAATAATATCTTTTTTGAAGTTGTGTCTATATTCACAAGCCAATTTGGCTGCAAATACAACCATTTCTGGATCATCACCATTCACATGCAGAATAGGAGCTTCAATCATTTTTGCGACATCAGTAGCGTACTGAGTAGATCTAGAGTCCTCTTCATTAGATGTAGTAAATCCTATCTGGTTATTTACTATTACATGTATTGTTCCTCCGACTCCGTAACCTCTAGTCTGAGACATTTGAAGAGTCTCCATCACAACTCCTTGACCAGAAAACGAAGCATCACCATGAATTAAGATTGGAACAACTCGCTCTTTATTTGCATCCTTCAGTCTATCCTGTCTGCCTCGGACTGATCCTAAAACTACAGGATCAACAATCTCAAGATGCGAAGGGTTGTTTGCTAGGGAGACATGCACCTCTCCATTGGGAGTTAATATATTCGATGAAAAGCCAAGGTGATATTTTACATCACCCGAACTTGCTCCCTCTAACTCAAAATTTTCTTCAAATTCTGTGAATAGCTCTTTTGGAGATTTCCCCAATACATTTACTAGTAAGTTCAACCTACCCCTATGCGCCATACCAAAACAAATTTGTTCTGCTCCAAATATTCCACAGTTTTGTATCAAACTATCAACCATAGGAATAAGAGATTCAGCTCCATCAATGCCAAACCTTTTCATGCCTGGATATCTAGACGACAAGAATTTTGCAAGACCTTCAGCTGAACTCAAGCGTTTTAAAATATATTTTTGCTCATCTTGATTGAAGTTTAATTTTCCTAAATTTGGTTCTAATCTTTTTTGAAACCAAGTCCTTTCAGCCAGAGATGAAACATAGTTATACTCAATTCCTAAAGTGCCGCAATATATTGCTTCTAGCGCCTCAATAATTTCAGATAAAGTTGCTGATTCTTTACCTATCATCAGGGTATCTGTTTCAAAGGTATCTGAAAGATTTGACTCATCCAAATCATGGAAATCAAGATCAAGATCATCACAGTGACGAACTGGTTTTAAACCCAATGGATCTAATTGAGCCTTTTGATGGCCTCTATTACGATAAGCCTGTATTAGCTGAATGACTTTAACTTGCTTTGAATGAGTCTTGCTATAATCAGAGGTTTTTTGGATTGAGGGATTGATCTCTTCCTCTTTAAACTTATTAATAATTTCTTGATGGGATATCTCTTTTTCAACCCCATCAATCTTAGGCAACGAGTCAAAGTATATTTTCCAATCATCTGGAATTGATGACGGATTATCTAAATATGATTCATATAAAGATTCTAAGTATGAACTCTGGGCACCTGCTGCATGAGAGGTCGACCAGAATGTCTCCATGTTATTCATTTTTGTAGATCAACTAACCCCATCAGATACAATAATGTTTTCTTTTTTCTTATCAGACAGCAGCATTGACTTGATTTCACCAATTGCATGATTGGGATTTAAATCTTTCGGGCAAACATTCACACAATTCATAATTCCATGACATCTGTAAACGCTAAATGGATCAGACAATCCCTCTAATCTTTCTGCAGTTTTGGTATCTCTTGAATCAGCAATAAATCTATAGGCCTGCAGCAAAGCAGCTGGTCCAACAAATTTGTCTGGATTCCACCAAAAAGATGGGCAGCTCGTTGAGCAACAGGCGCATAAAATGCATTCATATAGACCATCAAGCTTATCCCTTTCCGCTGGAGACTGTAATCTTTCTTGAGCTGGGGGCTCAGTTTCATTTTGAAGAAAAGGTTTGATTTTATCGTACTGCGCATAGAACTCTGTCATATCAACAACCAAATCACGAATTACTGGCAACCCGGGTAATGGTCTGAGTTCAATTTTATTATTTTTAATTGCTTGAGAGATTGGAGTTATGCAAGCAAGCCCATTCTTTCCGTTGATATTCATCCCATCAGACCCACATACCCCTTCCCTGCATGATCTTCTGTAAGATATCGAGGAATCTTGCTCTTTAAGGATATTTAATAACTCAAGAAGCATAATATCCTTCTCAGGTTTTTGAAGAGTATAAGTTTGGGTATAAGGAAACTTATCTGTTTCTGGATTGTATCTATAAATATTTACATCAATCATCTTTTAATCTCAAATAAAATTAATATGTTCTTACCTTTGGCTCAAAAGTATCAACTTGAGCAGGTTCGAAATTAACATCTCTTTTGCTCAAAGTTTTTTGGATGGGGTCATACAAAGAATGACACAACCAATTTTCATCATCACGCTCCTTAAAATCATCTCGAGCATGGGCTCCTCTACTTTCTGTTCTTTGGAATGAAGCAATTGCAGTCGCCTCAGCAACTTCAAATAAATTCTGAAGTTCTAGAGCCTCAACTCTGCTTGTATTAAAAGCCATGCTCTTATCTTTTAGATGAAGGGTGGATACCTTTTCGCGTATCTCATTCAAAGCTGCAACACCTTTCTCCATATAATCGCCTCTTCGGAAAACACCAAAATAGTTCTGCATAACAGATTGAAGCTCTCTCTTGACCTCAGCTACTTCAAAGCCATCGCTGGATGAATTAATCTTATTAAGACCATCAAGCGCTTGATTAATATCATCGCTATTAGCATCTGCAACTCCACCACCTGTCTTTAATGCTTCTTGGATATGAATTCCTGCTGCCCTTCCAAATACCACTAGATCAAGAAGAGAATTGCCTCCTAATCTGTTAGCCCCATGAACAGAAACACATGCAGCTTCACCAACTGAGAATAAGCCAGAGATAATCTCATCAACGCCATTGGATTGAGTAAAAGCTTGACCATGGATATTGGTTGGCGTTCCCCCCATCATATAGTGGCATGTCGGAACAACTGGGATTGGATTATAAATTGGATCAACTCCAGCAAATGTTCTTGAAAGCTCGCATATTCCAGGGAGCTTTGCATTGAGTACATCAGCGCCTAAATGATCTAGTTTAAGGAAAACATGATCTTTGTTCTCACCGCATCCTCGCCCTTCTAAAATTTCTAATACCATTGATCTTGCGACCACATCTCTTCCAGCTAAATCTTTGGCATTTGGTGCATACCTCTCCATGAATCTCTCGCCCTCAGCATTTATTAGGTAGCCGCCCTCTCCTCGGCAACCTTCTGTAACCAGAGAGCCTGCTCCATAAATTCCAGTTGGATGAAACTGCCACATTTCCATATCCTGAGCTGGGAATCCAGCTCTTAAAGCCATGCCTAAACCATCTCCAGTATTTATAAGAGCATTTGTAGTGGAAGAATATATTCTTCCAGCGCCACCAGTAGCCATTACTGTTGCCTGAGATTTTAAATAAGCCACTTCTCCAGATTCAATGGAAAATGCAATAACACCAGTGACTTCTTTTGATTGGTTAAGAACTAAATCTACTGCAAACCATTCATTAAGAAAGTTTGAGCCTTCCTTAATATTATTTTGATACAGTGTATGCAGCAGCGCATGTCCCGTCCTATCAGCTGCTGCACAGGTTCTCGCAGCTTGACCGCCTTTACCAAAATCTTTTGATTGCCCACCAAAAGGCCTCTGATATATTCGTCCATTCTCAAATCTAGAAAAAGGCAAGCCCATGTGCTCAAGCTCAAACACTGCCTTGGGTCCCTCTGAACACATATATTCTATTGCATCTTGATCACCGATGTAATCTGATCCCTTTACCGTGTCATACATGTGCCAACGCCAATCATCATTAGGATCTTCACTTGCAATTGCGCACGTAATTCCCCCTTGAGCTGAGACAGTGTGAGATCTGGTTGGGAAAACTTTAGAAACCACTGCAGTCTTCAGTCCGGATTTCGCAAGCTCTAAAGAAGTTCTCATACCTGAACCTCCACCCCCAATAATTAGAGCATCAAATTCTAATGTTTTGATATTTGATGAATTATAGTTTTCCATATTAAGACCAGATAATTAAAAGATAAAAAATAACAAGAAAAAAACCGAGAACTATAAAAAAGAACTCAAAGCTCTTTCTTAGTAAATTCGCATAAGATGAAAGAACTGGGGAAACAAAACCGAGCGTTCTTTTGGTTAAATAGTCAGTGCCTACAGTCCATAGACCTGCAAATGCATGTAAACAAGCCAAGATAATAAAAGCACTTAATGAGAGTTTAAATGTAAGACTTTCTGCTATAAATTGGAAACTGAACCTATCAGTCAAAATAATTAAACCCATATATCCAAGAAATAAAAGGAAATAAATTGCAGAATATCTTTGCAGGTACCAAATTGATTTACCCAATTTCATGTCAGAACCAATATTGTTAATAGAGCATTTATGATAAATACAATTAATGCAATTTTTGCCGATGTATTTGATGCAGAGAGAGTCTCACTAATTAAGTGGAAATCCATTAGCATATGTCTGATTCCTGCAATAACATGGTATTCAAAAATTAATATATTAAAAAGGACAAATGTTCTTAAAAAAATAGAACTATTGTATGCGTCCATATATGAGATGAAAGAGGCCGGACTATCCAGGAGCATATTAAGAATATATGCAAAAACAGGAAGAACCATAAAAAAAATCATTATCCCTGAAACTCTATGAGATATAGATAATAACGCAGATAAGGGGAGCTGGATTTTAAATAAGTTAATGTAAACAGGTTTTTTAGACATTTGTTACTTTTAAAGTGCTTTACAGGGCTAAATTATACGTAATTAAAAGAAGAAAATCTTACTTTTTTGATTTTTTTACGTGCTTTATAAGCCTTTTTTTCTTCTTAATTTGTCGTGAGGATAGCTCATTTTTTTTGCCCTCAAATGGATTCTCCCCTTTTTTAAAAATAATGCTTAGCTCAACACTATTTAGGTTAAGCTCATCTCTGAATGAGTTAATTAGATATCGCTTATAATTCGATGGAATTTTGCTGGAAAAGTTTGAATGAATTATGAATTTTGTTGGATGAATTCCT
>JAQWJG010000032.1 GCA_029248485.1 SAR86 cluster bacterium
ATTCCTATGAGAGCTGCTGCTGCATTTGAGCTACCCCCGCCCAAGCCTCCCCCTAATGGGATATTCTTTAAAATCTCTATATCACAATGGATTTCTTTGCCAATGTAATTTGATAATGATCTAACTGCATCAAAAACTATATTTTGCTCTCCATCGATTGAAGTTCCGAGATTAGTTTTTACAGAAATGGATTTACTCGACGTCCTTTTGATTAACATTTCATCAAATAAATTGATTAGCTGAAATTGTGTTTTAATTTCATGCATCCCATCAGTTCTTTTGCTCAACACTGAGAGATTTAAGTTCAGTTTTGCGGGGCAATTTAATTTTAGGCTATCCATGCTTTAAAAGCCCAACAATTTTTAGCTCAGTTCTGTAAATCATATGGACTGATACCTCATCATTATTTTGATGATTACATTTTAATTCAAAGTCATGTTTTTTTAAGATGAATATATTTTTATCAATACTTAGATTACCAAAGCAAGAATTAAAAAAATTGACATAGTCTTTGTTATTAAAGCTCTGCATTAAATAAAGGTACTCATTATCAATTTTCGGATCAAAAGACAGGCCTGCGGAATGATGAAATTCAATCTTTAATAGATTTCCAAATAAAGGTTTACCAATCTGTATAATAACGTTTTCAGGCAATGCATTAACCCTTATATTATAGTTAGAGGGGCTGTGAGTGTCGGTAAAGGATAGCTTGCCTGTAAATACTCTTTCTGAAAATGTTGAGTTAGATATTGATGAACATGAACCTAAGAATATTAAAAGAAATATTGAGATAATTTTTGTTATGGAATTACAGCTATTTGGCATAAATCATAAAACTACAAAGTTATCAGAGAGAGAACTTTTTATTATAAATGACTCTAATCAAGAAGACTTTAAAAATTTCTTTGACAGTAGTTTCAATGATTCCATAGAATCATTTTTTTCTCTCTCTACCTGCAATAGAACTGAGGTTTATGTTTACGGTGCCTCATTAAACATAAAGCAAATTGCCCAAAAAACCCTTGAGTTCTTTGGTTCAAGCGATTATCTGAATGATGATTTATATTTTTTTAACGGCAATGAAGCTATCGAACATATGTGTTATGTTGCAAGTGGCCTTGATTCTCAGGTATTGGGCGAGCAGGAAATACTGGGCCAATTTAAGCAATCAATTCAGACATATATTGGACTCGGTTCATTGAACGGCCCATTTCAAAAACTAACAGAGGATATTATATCAATTGCAAAAGCAGCAAGAACAGAAACACAGATTGGTTTTAACCCGCTATCTGTTTCAGGACTGTCATTAAAAATTGTTCAAGAGATTTTTGAGGATCCAACTCAGCAAAAACTTACAATAGTAGGGGCTGGCCAGATGGCAATGAGCGTCATTGAAAATTTTTTTACAAATGGCATCACCAATATCAATGCGGTTAATCGATCTAAGAAAACATTAACAATTAACAATGCTCTTTCTATTGAGACAACTCAGTTATCTCAGCTTGGTACTCTGATACAAAATACAGATATTTTAGTCACGTCTATTAATTCACCTCTACCTATTGTTGGAAAGGGATTGATAGAACAAGCCATGAGGGAAAGAAAGAACAAACCAATGCTATTAATCGATTTGGGAGTTCCTAGAAACATAGAGAATCAAGTGAGAGATCTGGAGTATGCTTATTTATTCACAATTGAAGATATTGAGCTTGTTACCCAAGAGAATCTAGAGGAACGCTCCTCTGAGGCATTAAAAGCAAGAGATATTATCCAACAAAGAATTGAATCTTTAATTCAAGAGAAGGCTAATAAAAACAATCGAAATGAAGCTTATATTGCTCTTAAGAATGTCTCTAATAATCTTGATGAGCAAGACTTCTTAGAGTTGCTGAATTCAGATGACCCCTGTGCATCCCTTAAACAAATGAATGTTGTCTCAGAGGATCAGCTACAATATATTTCAACATTAACCCCTCATGCTGTTTTGTCTATGATTAAGGAAATTAGAAGTGCTTGAAGATTCCATTATTGCAAAATTAGAGAGCATTAGAGTTCGATCCACTGAGATACATGAAGCTCTTGCAAAAGAGGGTGCGACAGATGATATGGCGCAGTTCACTCAATTAAATAAGGAATATTCTGAAATTACTCCCATCGTTGATCTATTTCAATCACTCCAAGATGTGGAGAAAGAATTAAGTGGCGCAAAGGAACTTTTAGACTCGGTAGATTTAGAGTTAATTGAACTTGCAAAAATAGAAGTCACATCCAACCAAGAGAAGATTGCAGAGCTTGAACAAAAACTTAAATTCATGTTGTTGCCTAAAGATCAAGCAGATGATGGGGCTGCTTACCTTGAGATTAGAGCGGGAGCGGGTGGCGATGAGGCTGCAATCTTTGCAGCAGATTTATTTAGAATGTATTCAAGGCTATCTGAGCGTCAAGGCTGGAAGGTTGAAATTGTAAATACAAAGCAATCAGAGCCCAGTGGCTTGAAAGAGGCTGTTGTGAAAATTAATGGTCAAGGGGTTTTTAAGTTCCTTAAATTTGAATCTGGTGTTCATCGTGTTCAAAGAGTGCCTGAGACTGAGTCGCAAGGTAGGATTCATACCTCAACAGTTACCGTTGCAATTTTACCTGAAGTTGATGAAGTCCAAGACATAGAAATAGATAAAAGCGATTTAAGGGTAGATACTTACAGAGCATCTGGCGCAGGGGGGCAGCATGTTAACAAAACGGACTCAGCCGTTCGCCTAACTCACATTCCAACAGGAGTGGTAGTGGAGTGTCAGGATGATCGATCTCAGCATAAGAATAAGGCTAAAGCCATGGCTCTTTTGGCGGCAAAATTAAAACAAAATGAGATTGATGAGCAGCAAAATATCATTGCCAGTGAAAGAAAAATTCTTGTGGGTACCGGTGATAGAAGTGAGAAGATTAGGACTTATAATTTCCCTCAGGGACGTATCACTGATCACAGAATCAAGCTAACCCAGCATAATTTAGACCAAGTGATGGATGGCGATATGATTTCTATTTGCCAAGCGTTAATTACCGAAAATCAATTAGCCCAGCTTTCTAACCTTGAAGAAACCTCATAATTGAATCAAAGCCTTAAAAATTATTTTACTCTCGCTAGATCAAAAGAATCTCAGTATCAAAATATTTTGCGAGACCTAAAATACTTCTTAAAGTCTCTTGAATTAAGCGATACCATTATCACTCTTGAAGATGAGTATAATTTATCAGCTGAAGAAACTTCAAAACTCGATACTTTTTTTTCATCATACTTAGCCGGCGTTCCTTTTGATTATATTTTAAATGAATCAGAATTCATGGGGTATAAATTTTATGTTGATTCAAGAGTATTAATTCCTAGACCGGAAACAGAACTAATTGTAGAGTGGGCATTAGATCTATCGTTAAATAAAAACTCGACCATTGTTGAGGTTGGAACGGGCTCAGGTTGCATTGCCATATCAATTTGCTTGAAAAATAAAGATCTTAAAATTCTTGCCACAGATCTTTCAGATTCAGCTCTGAAAGTAGCTCACATCAATAGAGAGCGCCACAATGCTTTCAATGTAACTTTTATGCAAGCTGATTGGTTAGCTTACTCCATAGAGAATTCTCTTGATTTAGTTATTTCTAATCCACCATATATAAAACCAAATGATGCCCATCTCAGCGCTCTTCATCATGAGCCTTTAATGGCATTGACTTCTGTAAATGGATCAAAAAGCTTTTTTCACATTGCCTCAAAAGCAATTCATTCATTAAAGTTAGGAGGGAAAATCATATTCGAACACGGTTATTCTCAAGGATCAGAGGTTTCAAACATCTTAAAAGATTTTGGCTTTAAAAATATTGTGACTTGCAAAGATTTTCAAGGCTTAGACAGATATACCTATGCAAATAAATAATATTATTTTCATATGATAAGATTTATTCTTGAGAGTCAACGCAGGATATAATTCTGTTAAAAAACTTCAAGATTACTAATAAATAAAGGGGTTACTGTAATGAAAGGTAATATGATGAACTGGGATTTAACTATCCCACAGGCAATTTTACATGCCGAAAAATATAATTTTGATGGCAAATTAGTTTCACGAGAATTAGATGGATCAATAAATTCAACTACATATGGAAAGTCAATTAAGCGATCTAAAAAGCTTGCTAATGCTCTCGCAAAACTTGGCGTAAATGCACATGATCGAGTTGCAACTATTGCCTGGAATAACAGTAGGCACTTTGAAACCTATTTTGCCGTATCTGGCATGGGAGCTATCCTGCATACATTAAACCCAAGGTATTCTCCTGACCAGTTAATATACATACTTAATCACGCAGAGGATGAGGTTTTAATTGTTGATCCTACATTTATTCCGCTTGTGGAGAGTGTTCAAGATAAATTAGATACAGTCAAAACAATAATTATTGCATCATCAAAAGATGTGATTCCAGAAAATAATTTAAAAGATGCATTAAGTTATGATGAATTAATTAAAGATGAGTCAGATGAATACGATTGGCCTGAATTAAATGAAGATGATGCAGTTGCTTTGTGTTATACCTCTGGCACTACTGGCAACCCTAAGGGGGTTTTATATTCTCACAGGTCAACTATTTTGCATGCAATTTCAGTATCTGGAGCCATGGGTTTTGACTCTTCTAGTTCAGTCTTACCAGTTGTACCTATGTTTCATGTTAATGCTTGGGGCGTACCTTATTGTGCATTAATTACCGGAATAACTTTAGTTTTGCCTTGCCACGCTCTGGATGGAGAGTCCTTGTATGAGCTGGTAAAGCAAGAATCAGTTGACTCAATGCTCGGTGTTCCAACCGTTTGGCTTGGACTATTACAATATCTTGAAGGAAAGGGCCTTAAGCTTGATACAGTTGATCAAGTTTTAGTTGGAGGCTCTGCAGCACCTTATGCAATGATCAAGGCATTTGATGAACAGCATGATGCATTTTTAACTCATGGATGGGGGATGACAGAAATGAGTCCTCTTGGAACTTTAAATGCTCCAACCAAAAAAACCATGAGCCTGCCTAAAGAAGAAAGATATCAGCTTCAAACCAAACAGGGTTATCCGATGTTTGGCGTGGAGATTAAGACTGTTGATGATGAAAATAATGAACTTCCTAGGGACGGAGAGGCAAGCGGTGCTCTAAAGGTTAAAGGCCCATGGATCATGCATAAATATTACAAAGCAGATGGTCCCGCAGTAGATGAGGAGGGCTGGTTCGATACTGGAGATGTTGCAACTATCCATCCAGACGGATGCATGCAGATTGTCGATAGAGCAAAAGATGTGATAAAGACCGGAGGAGAATGGATAAGCTCAATCGACTTAGAAAATGCTGTGCTAACTCACGAAAATGTACTTGAAGCATGCGTCGTCGGAGTTCCACACCCTAAGTGGGATGAGAGACCTTTACTTTTCTTGATCACAAAAGATGGAAATGAAATTGATAAGCAGGAAATCAATGACTTCTTACTAGAAAAAGTTGTTAAGTGGTGGTTACCCGATGATATTATTTTTGTCAAAGAGCTTCCGCATGGCGCAACAGGAAAGTTGTTGAAGGTTGAGTTAAGAGAAGAATATAAAGAACATTTAATGGGAGAATGATATGTTACACATTGTAAAACCTGGTGAAATTGATTCGGTAATTGGTAAGGATCTTGGCGCTTCCGAATGGATGGTGATTGATCAAGAAAGAATTGATAAATTTGCCGATGCAACCATGGATCATCAATTTATACATGTTGATCCAAAACAAGCAGAACCTATTTTTGGTTCAACAATTGCACATGGCTTTCTTTCATTATCCTTAGTTGCTGGCATTTCATTTGCACAAGAAATTGGTATGGTGCTTGAGGGGACAAAAATGGGTTTGAATTATGGTTTGGACAAAGTGCGTTTCTTAAGCCCAGTTCCAGTTAATTCAGAAGTTCGTATACATACGAAATGTATTGATGTGACAGAAAAAAATCCAGGACAGTTTTTAGTTAAAAATGAAGTTTCAATGGAAATTAAGGGAGTGGATAAACCGGCATATATTGCTGAGACTTTAAGTTTATTTATTACTTAAGTTTATCTTTTAAGATGCTATTAACAGTATTGGGATTCGCCTTGCCTTCAGTTAATTTCATTACTTGCCCAACAAAGAAACCAAATAATTTGTCTTTGCCAGCTAGATATGCCTCTACTTGAGCTGGATTTTCATTAATCACAGCCATAATAATTTCTTCAATGGCTCCATCGTCAGATATTTGCTCTAAGCCTTGAGATTTAATAATTTCATTCGGTGAAGATCCGTTTGTGCACATTTCTTCAAATATAGATTTTCCAATTTTGCCAGAAATAGTTTGGTCATCAATTCGATTAATTAGCACAGCAACTATATCAGGGGTTAGCTTTGATTCATTAATTTCTATTTGCTCTTTATTTAAATACGCACTAATTTC
>JAQWJG010000037.1 GCA_029248485.1 SAR86 cluster bacterium
AGAAATTATTGTCTACCTAGAAACTGCTTTAGACTTTTTTCCAAACTATCAGCATTTCATATCAAATATATCTCTCACTATCACAGGCAACAATGCTACTGGAAAGGTAATGTGTTTCAATCCAATGCAAACTAAAGAAAATCAGGTTTTTTTTCTTGGTATTTGGTATCACGATACTTATATTAATATTGATGATAGGTGGTTTATTTCTTCTAGAATTGAAGAAAGTTCATGGTCTCATAATGTTCCTGCTTCAGTGAATACTGAGCCTCAAAAATGATTATTGGAATGACGGGTGGAATTGGTTCAGGTAAATCTGCTGCAGGTAAGTTTTTTGAAACGCATGAGATTACAGTTATCGACGCAGATTCATTAGCTAAAAAAGCTTTAGATATAAATTCCATTGGATTTAATCAAGCTGTAGATTTCTTCGGTCCCACCATACTTGATTCAGCTGGTCATGTTAATAGGGAGCAATTAAGAGCAACAGTTTTTAATGACTCAGAAAAGAAAGCCAAGCTTGAATCTATTGTTCACCCTATTGTTCGAGACTTAATGTTTACAAACATCTCAAATTCTACTTCACCTTATTCTATTGTCATGGTTCCTTTGATTTATGAATCTCAAAGTATGAGCTCTTATGACCGAATTTTAGTCGTTGATTGTGACGAGTCCCTTCAATTACAAAGGGCATCTGCAAGAGATGGCAGTTCTCTTGATTTGATTAACAAAATTATAAATGCACAATGCACCCGTGCGGAGCGACTAAGCATAGCTAATGATGTTCTTCCCAATAATAATTCTTTAGATTTGCTGGAATCTAAGGTTGCTAATCTTCATAAATTTTATTTAGGAATCTGTAATCATGATTAAAGAATGTCCACAATGCAAAGCATCTGCTGATTTAACTAAAAAAAATAAATTTAGACCTTTTTGCTGTGAAAGGTGCAAATTAGTTGATTTGGGGATCTGGGCAAATGAAGAAAAGTTAATTAGTCGACCAATTGAATCAGAAGATTTTTATGATGACTAATTCTTGAACAAAACTTCTAGGCACTGCCATGACATTGCTTAAATTTCTTACCTGATCCGCAGTGACATGGATCATTTCTACCGAGCTTTGGCTCATCTCTAGTAATAGGTTCAGGGTTAGATTTTTGAACATTCTCATCGCCCATCGCTTGTTCTGGTTTTGCTTGCTGCAATTGCATTTGTTTATTTTTTTGGGCATCAAGCGATCTTTGTTCTAATTCTTGTATCTCTTCTTCGCTGGCTATCTCCAATCTGAAAAGAATTTTGATGGCTTCAGTGTTAATTGTATTCAGCATGGTTTCAAACATTTCAAAGGCTTCACGCTTATATTCATTTTTTGGATTTTTTTGTGCATAAGCTCTCAGCCCAACACTTTGCCTAAGATGATCCATTTCAGCTAAATGATCTTTCCAGTGAACATCAAGGATTTGTAACATTACCTGCTTTTCAAGTTGAGCGAGATTATCTCCAATTTTTAGGTATTTTTCTTCATATTTTTTTACTGCACTATCCGCAATCAGACTTGAAATTGTTACAGGAGTTAATTTTTTATCATTCTTAACTTTTATCGAAATATTTTCTTCAATGAAGTAATGATCCAAGAGAAACTTATCTAATTCTTCAAGTCTCCACTGACTTTCAACGGAATCCAAGGGCACAAAATCGTTAGAAACGGCATGCATTTCATCGTTAATTAATTCATTTATTGCTTCAGAAATATTATCTTCATTGAGAAGCTGATTTCTTAATGAATAAATTGCCTGCCTTTGATCATTTGCAACATCATCATATTCCAATAGGTTTTTCCTAATATCAAAATTTCTACTCTCTATTCTTTTTTGTGCATTTTCTATACCACGAGAAAGCATCTTATGTTCAATATGGTCATCCCCCATTCCGATTCTTTCAAATAGACTTCTTCGACTATCAGATATAAATAATCTTAGTAAGTCGTCTTCTAAAGATAAGAAAAACTTTGAATAACCAGGGTCTCCTTGTCTGCCTGATCGACCTCTTAGTTGATTATCAATTCTGCGAGATTCATGTCTCTCAGTTCCAAGAATATGCAGACCACCAGCATCCAGGACTATCTGATGTCTTTTTTCCCACTCACCATCACCTATATTCTCTTTACCCCCCAACACAATATCTGTACCTCTTCCGGCCATATTTGTAGCTATCGTAACTACACCGGGGCGCCCAGCATTTGCAATAACTTCTGCCTCTTTTTCATGTTGTTTTGCATTAAGAACTTGATGAGAAATATTTTTTTGATTCAGCAGAGCAGAAACTCTTTCTGATGACTCTACTGAGGCTGTACCAACTAAAATTGGAGCATCTTTTTTACGCAAGACTTCTATTTCTTCAATTAAGGCTTTAAATTTTGCATCTTGAGTAAGAAAAACTAAATCATCATTATCTTCTCTAGCCATTGGTTTATTCGTTGGAATAATCGAAACATTCAAGCCATATATTTCTGCAAACTCAGCCGCTTCTGTATCAGCAGTACCTGTCATACCAGAAAGTTGATTAAACAGCCTAAAGAAGTTTTGGTAAGTGGTGGATGCAAGGGTTTGAGATTCTCTTTGGATAGGTGTATTTTCTTTGCATTCGAGAGCTTGATGAATGCCTTCACTCATTCTTCTGCCAGGCATCGTTCTTCCAGTATGCTCATCAATCAATAGAACTTCTTGACCTCTTACCAAGTAATGGATATTTTTTTTAAATAAAAACGCAGCTTTTAAAGTTGCATTTACATAACGCATAATCTTTAAATTACTTACTGAATAGAGGCTATCTTCTGATTGAAGCAAACCTAGCTCTTCAAGATGTCTTTCAACCACCATGTACCCATCATCAGTCAGTTCGATGGACCTGTTTTTTTCATCAATAATGTAGTGACCTTTTTCATCATCAAGCAGGGGCTCATCTTCAGTGCCTTCTCTAAATTGCTCTTTCAAATTGGGTATAATTTTTTTAATTTGCACGTAATAGTCTGCGCTTTCATTTGAAGGGCCAGAGATTATTAAAGGTGTTCTAGCTTCATCAATGAGGATCGAATCCACCTCATCGACAATTGCAAAATCTAATGAGCATTGGACTTTATCTTCAGCACGAAGAGCCATATTATCTCTCAAGTAATCAAAGCCCAGTTCCCCATTAGTGGCATAGATAACATCGCATTGATAAGCTAATTTTTTTTCTTCGAATGATTGATTTGAATAGATTACTCCAACGGTTAACCCAAGCCCCTCATAAATAGGTCTCATCCAATCAGCATCTCTTTGGGCAAGATAGTCATTCACTGTAACCAGTATTACTTTGTTGCCATTCACTGCGTTTAGGTAGGCGGGCAGGGTGGCAACTAAAGTTTTCCCTTCCCCAGTTTTCATTTCAGCAATGTTACCCTCTGAAAGAGCTATTCCTCCGAGCATTTGAGAATCAAAGTGTCTTAAGCCAGTTGCTCTGATACTTGCTTCACGGGTTGCAGCAAAAGTGTGAGCCAATAAATTAAAGTTTAAATCTTTTGAAGATTCCTTTAATTTATCCCTTAGGTTAGCTAACTCACTATCACTCAGTTTTTGGTAATTTGGTTCAAGGTCATTGATTTCGTCTACAGATATCTGCATGCGCTTCAATGAACGTTGATTGCTGCTTCCAAATATTTTGGTTAAAAATGACATGAGTTTAATTTTTTAAAATTATATTGTTCTATTCAGGGCTATATTGCATCACCAAATGGAGCTCTTGCATATGATATGGGGGCAATTGATGAATCTTCAAATGTGACTACTTCCCATGCATCCTCAGATGCCAATATTTTTCTTAATAACTCATTATTAAGAGAGTGACCAGATTTATAACCTGAAAACTGACCAATAAGATTATGTCCAAGCAGGTATAAATCACCAATTGCATCGAGCATTTTATGTTTTACAAATTCATCATCAAATCTAAGGCCTTCTTCATTAAGAATACCATCTTCTCCAAGAACAATTGCATTATCAGCACTCGCCCCTAGTGCCAATCCTTGAGATTGAAGAGCATCCTTATCTTTCACTGATCCAAAAGTTCTCGCCCTGCAAACCTCTTTTACAAAGGAAGTAGAGGAAAAATCGATTGATGATTTTTGAGCATGCTTTTTTATGGTTGCATCATCAAAGTCAATCTCAAATGAGACTTTAAAACCGTCAAACGGTTTAATGGCTGCATATGTATCTCCGCGTTCAACCCTAACCTCTTTTTTTACTTTAATAAATTTTTTTAATTTTTCTTGTATCTCTAATCCAGCTGATTGAATCAAAAACACAAAAGGGCTTGCGCTACCATCCATAATTGGAATTTCAGGGCCATCAACTTTAATTATACAGTTATCGATCCCTAAGCCTGCAATTGCAGACAATAGGTGTTCGATAGTCCCGATTTTATATCCTTCTTTAAAAAGAGCTGTTGAAAGAGTAGTATCTCCAACATATTCAAATATAGCTGGAATGCTTATTTCAGGATCTAAGTCTGTTCTTATAAAAGTTATACCAGCATCAATGGGAGCAGGCAAAAGCTCCAAAGTCATATCTTTGCCGCTGTGAAGACCTACACCTACAGCTTTGATAGGATTTTTTATGGTTCTTTGGTTAAGCATTAAATTGATTCAAAGATAGTATTAAGTTCGGTTATTGTAAATGAATTTTATGCTAACTTCTGCCTAGCTATCTCAAAAAGTACCACCCCTGTAGCAACAGAAACATTCAAGCTATTGAGCGTCTTATTCTTTGATAAAGTGCATACCTGAGAGCATGTTTCTCAAGTTTTTTCTCTCATGCCGTCTTCTTCAGAGCCCATAATCACAAGAATAGGTTTATTTAGATTTAAATCAGTATGCATTGCATCTGCGTGTTCACTTGTTCCCAAGATAAGATAGCCTAGTTTTTCAAAGTGCTTCAAGCAATTAATTAAGTTTGTTACCGTAAATATCTGAATCGATTCCGTGCCACCTGCAGAAACTTGCCTAACCAATGGGGTGATGGGAGAGCAATGATGTTTATTAATAATTACTCCGGCAACATTACTAGCTGCGCCAGATCTAATGCATGCACCAAGGTTTCTAGGATCAATTACATTATCTATGACCAAAAACGTAGGGTTATCATGTTGAATGTTTTCCTCATATTTTTTTAGATCACTTAGGCCCAGGTTAACCTCATTTTTAAGAATAGCCTCAGGGTGCTGGCTTAGGCTTTTTTTTCTTTCTACTGAAACGGAAAGTTTTTCAGCCATTGAAATAAGGCTAAGAGCTCTATCATCATCTCGATTCGCTGGGACAAAGATTTTTTTTATATTCTCAGGGGAAAGCTTTAAGAGCATTTCTATACTATGAAAGCCCACTCGAAGATTTGTAGAATTATTTTTTTCCATTTGAAATCACTAGATTAATCTTTCGTTCAAGCGGAAAGATAGCGGTAATTTTAACCTTAATTTTCTGTCCAAGTTTATAAATTCCCCCTCTCCTTCGTCCTTTAAGAGCGCCTCGATCTTGTAGATATTGATATCGGTCATCCGGCAAATCAGAGACGTGCAATAATCCAGATATAAAGTAACTCTCTAAATTTATAAATAAACCAAAATCAGTCACTCCGGTTATTACACCATTCATAGAGACGCCAATTTTATTTTTTAAGTAAGAGCAAATTAAGACTTGTTCAACTTGTCTAGATGCCTTTTCTGCACGCCTTTCAAGCATTGAAGAATTTTCACATTCATCTTGAAGCTCGTTTTGTCTCATATTGGGTTTTTTATGAGCAAGGGAAGCATTGATTAGTCGATGAACCAATAAGTCAGGATATCTTCTAATAGGAGAAGTAAAATGAGAGTATTGTTTGAGCTGCAACCCAAAATGACCGAGGTTATTCGTCGAATACTCTGCTCTTGCAAGAGTTTGAAGAACTAGAATCTGACCTGTGTCATCTTTCTTCTCGTGGGCCTCTCTAAGACAGCTATTAATCACTTCTAACGGCGATGATTTTTTTGCAATCTGTGCTGGAACTTTAAAATGCTTTTTTAATGTTTCAAGCTTACTTGGGTCTGGATCTTCATGAATTCTATAGACCCCTAAATCTAAGCGATCATGCATAAACTCAGCAGCTGATTCATTTGCAAGCAGCATCGATTCTTCAACAAGCTTATGCGCAAAAAGATTTCTCTTAACAACTATGTTATTTACTTCTTTATTTTTATTTAACTCAAGGATTGCTTCAGTTGGATTGATTTCTAGTGCTTTCCTTTGATTACGAAGTTTTAACCTTAGATTGGTAAGATCAAAAAGATGCTTTATTGATTCACGAACTATTGATTGTTTAATGGTTGATGATTTTTTAAAGTGTTTTTCGACTTGGTTATAAGTAAGTCTAGCTTTGGAGTTTATTAAACCGCTATAAAACTTATATTTTTTTCTTGTACCATCAAGATCAATAGACATTTCACATATCATTGAGCACCTATCCTCATTAGGTCTCAGCGAGCATATTCCATTTGATAGATTTTCTGGAAGCATTGGGATGACCGTCTCTGGAAAGTAGATGGAGGTACCTCTTTTTTTTGCTTCTTTATCAAGCTTTGAATTAGCCTCAACATAAAAAGAAACATCTGCAATAGCTACATACAATCTATAACCGCTTGTATTTTTAACGCAATAAATTGCATCATCAAAATCCTTAGCATCTTCACCATCAATAGTTACAAAAGGGAGCTTTCTTAAATCTTTTCTGTATTTTGCAGTTTTTTTCTTTTGAGCTACATGCTCCGCTTCACTTAAGAGAGCTGAGCTCCACTCTGATGGAAGCTCATGTGTTGAGATGGCGTCTTGGATTGCTTCTTTGTACATTCTATTTTGCAGCAGTTGTAATTTTAATGTGATGCTTTAATATCAGCTTATGGATTTAGGGCTCAAAAGAAAAACTATCTCATTCATTGGGTTATTTTTCCTTGCAAGTATATCACTGCATTCATTTGCACACATTGATGAAACTCCATTAACGGAGAGACCTCAATTAGAATGCCAAACTTGTCTCAACGAAGTATCTTCAGACTTAGAAGTTTTTGTTTTTCTTCCTAGTGAAATTTTTCCACAAATTGTAGATCAGGAGTCCCCCCAAGATTTCTCTCTACAAGTAAATAAACCTTTTCACTCACAAGCACCTCCAAAAATTAATATTTAAATCTTTTTAAATTTTAATTTTTCTTTTCAGGAGGTTTTTATGAAAATTAATAAATTTTTCTCTTTACTGTTAGTTACTTTCTCAATCAACACCTTGTTTGCTGATGATATGGATGAAGTGGTTGTTACTTCAGCTTTAATTGATAAAGCTGCCAGCGAGTTAGCTGACCCAATTCATATTTTAAGCGGAGAGGATATTGCAACTGAAGCCACTCAAAGTCTAGGCGAAAGCATAGATGATTTATTGGGTGTCTCTTCAGCAGACTATGGCTCTGCGGTCGGTCAACCCATTATTAGAGGGATGTCAGGTACAAGAGTTAAAGTTCTAGATAATGGAATGGTCAATCGTGATGTTTCAGGCCTTGGTGCTGACCATCTTAACGACGTTGACATGAGTAATGTGCAGCAAATAGAGGTTGTTAGAGGCCCGTCTTCTTTACTCTACACGAACGGAACAGTTGGCGGCATCGTCAATGTTGTTGATAACTCTATTGCCATGAAAAATGTAGAGCGATTATTTAAAGTTGGAGCTGAATCTCAATCAGTTAATGATGGGGACAGCCAAAGCTTCTTTTATCAAGAT
>JAQWJG010000062.1 GCA_029248485.1 SAR86 cluster bacterium
AGATAAAAAATCATTTATCAAAGCTTGCAGAGAATATGCACAATCTCAGGTTGATAAGCAAAAAAAAGATTTTATTCGATTAGGAGTATTAGGCGATTGGGAGAATCCATATCTATCATTAAATAAAAGTTTTGAAGCAGATACTGTTCGCGCATTAGGAAGAATTATTGCTAATGGTCATCTTGAGCAAGGAGAAAAACCTGTCCATTTTTGCATGGATTGCAGATCAGCTTTAGCCGAGGCTGAAGTAGAGTATCTGGATAAGCAATCTCATTCTATTGATGTGAAGTTTAAAGTGTTACCCAAATCTATTGAGTCGCTTTGCTCAACATTTCAAATTGATAAAGTTGAAGAAGCATATTTCGTTATTTGGACGACAACTCCATGGACAATTCCATCAAATGTTGCTGTATGTATCCATGAAGAAATTGAGTATATTTTTGTTAGAGGCGATAACGATCATTTTATTATTGCAAAAGACTTATTGGATGAATGCTCTGATAGATGGGGTATAGAGTTAGAGGTTCTTGGATCGGTTTTAGGAAAAGAAATTAATGATATCGTCATGGCTCATCCTTTGTATAAAAGGGAATCAAAGCTATTGCACGGAGACCATGTCACCACTGAAAGTGGAACTGGTTGTGTGCATACTGCTCCAGCGCACGGGTTGGATGATTATTTTATTTGCATAAAGAATGGTCTTGAATCTGTAAAAGCCTTGGATAATCGTGGCATTTTTAAAGAAGAATACGGATCATTAAGCGGCTTAAGTACTAAGAAAGGAGACCCGATAGTTATTGAATTATTGCAGGACAACAACGCATTACTTGCTCATCAACAATATGATCATTCATACCCTCATTGTTGGAGGCATAAGTCACCAGTCATTTTTATGTCAACCCCACAATGGTTTATCTCAATGAAGAAATCTGGTCTTAGTGATGGAGCAGTGAATGCAGTTAAAGATGTTAATTGGGAGCCCAGCTGGGGAGAGGAACGTATTCTTTCAATGCTTGAAGATCGACCTGATTGGTGTATTTCAAGACAACGAAATTGGGGCGTTCCAATCACCTTAATTATTCACAATGAAACAGGCGAGATTCATCCTAAACAGAATCTTCTTTTTAATCAAATTGCAGATGTTATTGAGAAAGAGGGTATCGAGGGTTGGGATAATTTAAGCCTTGATTCTTTGATTGATGATGCCGATTCCTATTCCAAGGTTTTTGATACCTTGGATGTTTGGTTTGACTCAGGCGTAACTCACATGTGTGTTTTAGATAAGTTATATGGTGCAGATGTGGTTGCAGATCTTTATCTAGAGGGATCAGATCAGCATAGGGGATGGTTCCAATCCTCCTTGCTGACTGGAATTGCGATAAATGGCATGGCTCCCTACCACTCTGTTCTCACTCATGGATTCGTAGTTGATGATGAAGGTAGAAAACAATCCAAGTCTTTAGGTAATACTATTGCACCACAAAAAATTTGGGATACATTGGGCGCTGATATTTTAAGACTATGGATTGCTTCAACTGATTTTAGAAGCGAAATGGTCGCTTCTGATGAGATATTTAAGAGGGTTTCAGATCAATACAGAAGAATAAGAAATACCTTTAGATTTTTATTGGGAAATATCAATGACTTTGATGCAAATAAGGATTCTATTGAGCTAAATAATCTACTTGAACTTGATAAATGGGTTTTGCATGAACTTGCTCTTTTGCAAGAGGATGTAAAGGAATCATATAAAGCCTATTCATATCACCAAGTTATTCAGAGAATACATAATTTTTGCGTCAATCAATTAGGCGGTATTTATCTTGATATTATCAAAGATAGGCAATACACCACTCAGCAAGATTCTGAGATCAGAAGATCTGCTCAAACCGCAATGCAGTTAATTGTTAATCAGCTCGTCGTATTAATCTCCCCTGTCTTGTCTTTTACAGCTGAGGAGATTTGGCAAGGCAATGATTTTCTCTTAGCAGAGGCAGACTCAGTATTTTTATCAACCTTAAAAGATTTAGAAAGTTTTGACAGCGATCTTTCAAATGCAGATTGGAAGAGATTGCTGGAGATCAAAGAAGAAGTTAATCAAAATATTGAAGAGTCTAGAGCTGCTGGAGTTATAAAGGGCTCATTGGATGCATCAATTGAGTTAATTCTTCATTCCGATGATTTTCACTTAACGAATAGGTTTGCATCAGAAATGCATTTCTTTTTAATTGTTTCAGAGTGCAACATTCTCCAAGGAGATTCTTTAAAAATATCTGTATCTAAATCATCCGCAGAAAAATGTGTGAGATGTTGGCATAGAAATAAATCAGTTGGTTCTAGTAACAAGCATCAAGAATTATGTAATAGGTGTGTAGAAAACCTAGATGGTCCAGGAGAGGATAGAAGATTTGCTTAGCATAAAAAAAGGCTATCTTGTTATATTGTTCTTAATTGCAATTGACTTAGTATCAAAATTTGTTGCCGAAGAAAACTTAGTTTTTGGAGAGGCAATCCCACTGATACCAATATTGGATTTATTGCTGGTATTCAATTCAGGCATAGCTTTTAGTATTTTTGATTTTAATAATAATGTGTTTAGTTTTGGTTTATCTCTACTTGGATTATTGATCGTTTTCTATCTTCATTCACTATATAAAAGTGAAGAATCTTCTATTAATAGCTTTTCTTTGATCTTAATTATTGCTGGAGCGCTTGGGAATATTCTTGATAGATTACCAGATGGAGTGGTAACTGATTTCTTATTTTTTCATGTTGGCAATACTTCATTTTTTATCTTTAATTTCGCTGATGCTTTTATTTCAATTGGCGCTGCTTTATTTTTCTTGACGGAGTTTAAAAAATTTCTTCAAAATAGATCAGGATGAGGACTAAAGTTTTATTGGCGAACCCAAGAGGATTTTGCGCTGGAGTAGATCGAGCTATTGATATCGTTAACCAGGCTTTAAAAAAATTTGGACCACCAATTTATGTTCGTCATGAAGTTGTTCACAATAAAACTGTAGTAGATGAATTAAAGTCTAAAGGCGTCATATTTGTTGATGAGCTCAGTGAAGTCCCTCAATCATCTCATGTTATTTTTAGTGCTCATGGAGTATCTCAGAAGGTTGAAAATGAGGCTAAAGAATTTAACCTGATATCTTTCGATGCTACATGTCCTCTAGTAACGAAGGTTCACAGTGAGGTTCAACGCCATGTCAGAGCTGGCAGAGATATTATTTTAATTGGTCATGAGGGACATCCTGAAGTAGAAGGAACGTTAGGAAGACATAATCCTATCAATTCAAATAGTAAGATTTATCTCGTGCAAGACGAGGCAGAAGCTAGATCGTTAAGTGTCTCGCAGCCTGAAAATCTTGCATATGTAACACAAACCACTCTAAGTCTTGATGACACGATTGCCATAGTTAAAATCCTATATAAACAATTTCCTAAAATTATAAAACCGAAAAGCGATGATATCTGTTATGCAACTCAAAATAGACAGGATGCAGTTAAGCAACTTGCTTTAGAGAGTGATTTTATTGTTGTTATAGGCTCAAGAAATAGCTCCAACTCAAACCGTTTAAAAGAGCTGGCTGAGAAGTGCGGTGCTA
Source organism: SAR86 cluster bacterium (assembly GCA_029248485.1). Next base: position 3,615 of record JAQWJG010000062.1, read on the forward strand.
GTTCTGTCTTGATAGATGGTGCTGAGGAGCTTGATTTTAAATCTTTGTCTAAACATAAAAGCATTGGTATAACAGCTGGAGCATCCGCACCAGAATCAATTGTTCAGAGTGTGGTTCAAGCAATCAGCCTTGAGTTAAATACTGTTGCCGAGGAGTTAGGTGAAAATAAAGAGAATATATATTTTAGACTGCCTCCTGAGTTACGCTAACCCAAAAGATAAAAAAATTTTATGTCTTAAATATCATCCATTACACTGTTTCTATGTCTAGAGGAAAAATATGATCTCTCAAGATGGCATCATTGATGTTGCAGAATTTTGTCCATCTCCGAATTTTGATGAAAGACCAAAAAATGCTGTAATTGATTTAATTGTAATACATGCCATTAGCCTACCAGCAGGTTGTTATAACACTAAGCTAATAAAAGATTTATTTTTAAACTGCTTAGATCCCGGCAAAGATGAGTTTTTAGAATCTATCAAGAATCTCAAAGTCTCTTCTCATTTTTTAATTACGCGTAAGGGAGCATTAATTCAGTTTGTGCCCACTTATAAGAGAGCTTGGCATGCTGGTATTTCTGAATACAAAGGTAGGAAGAACTGCAATGACTTTTCAATTGGTATTGAGTTAGAGGGTTGCGATGAAGAGGAATTTGAAAAACCGCAATATTATTCTTTATCAAGATTAATTAATTTTTTGTCTATAGACTTACAAATTAACAAACAAAATATTGTGTCTCATGCGGACATAGCTCCAGGTAGAAAAACAGATCCAGGCCCATATTTTGACTGGAGTTTATTACAATCGATGTTATGAGAAGAAAGTTATTGGGTATTTTATTACTAGGTTTTGCCTCTGGCCTTCCTTACATGCTTGTCTTTTCAACCCTCACAGCTTGGCTAAGAGATGCTGGCATCTCTTTAACTGAAATTGGTTTTTTCGCTTGGTTGGTTTTGACTTACTCTCTAAAATTTTTATGGGCACCATTCGTAGATAGATATTCAATTCCAGGATTTGTAGTTTTTGGAAAAAGAAGGGGTTGGATTCTTTTTTCTCAATTAATAATTTTTTTATCGTTGATAGGCATGAGCTTTATTGATCCGCTGAAAAATATTCAATTGTTGGCATTGTTTGCATTTTTTGCTGCTTTTTTTGGTTCAATACAAGATGTGGCTGTGGATGCTTTGAGAATTGAGATAGGTGATGCAAAGGAACAGGGTGATTTAGCAGCCAGTTATCAATTAGGCTATAGGATTGCAATTCTTGTTGCTACGTCTATGGCATTAATTTTTGCTGATTTATACAACTGGTCATATGTATATCAATTCATGGGTTTTCTCATGCTGCTTGGATCAGCAGGAGCTTTAATATGTTACGAACCTACCAATCACGAAATTGCTATTTTAAGATTTGATGAGGCTTTGGTCGGAGCCTTTAAAGATTTTTTTAATCGCTTTGGTTTATGGTCTGCGGCATTTTTACTTTTAATAATCTCAACTTATAGGTTAACTGACATTGTTATGGGCCCTATGGCTATGCCTTTTTATTTAGATTTAGGTTTCTCAAAGACAGAAATTGGAGCTCTTGTAAAAACTATTGCTCTTTTTGGTGCTGTTATTGGATTTTTTGTAGGCGGACTATTAATTAAAAGAATTGCCTTATTTAACGCATTATTATTTGGTGGTCTTAGCGTACTAATTACAAATTTATTTTTTGCCTATGTTGCAAGCACTGAATCAAATATATCGCTATTATCTTTGATCGTTGGCTTAGATAGCTTTGCAGCAGGGCTTGTAGGAACAATTAATATTGCTTTTCTTACTAGCTTAGTATCAAAAAAATTTACTGCTGTGCAATATGCTATGTTGACATCATTCATGATGTTGCCTGGAAAATTTTTTAGTGGTTTTTCAGGGATTTTAGCTGATTATTATATTTCAGCTTCTTCGCTCCAGACGGGCTGGACTTATTTTTTTTACACTACTTCAGCTATGTCTATTCCTGCACTGTTATTAATTCTTATTTATAAAAAAAATTATGAAGTTAATTCAACATAGTTTTAGAATTATTTTAGGCATTTCAGTAGTATTAATATCAGCTCTTTCCATTCAAGAGATTGAAGTTCAATCATCTCTGAACTTCAGCGATAAATTGCTTCATTTTCTTTGTTTTTTGTATTTAACCATTGTTGCTTGGTTGGGTAGAATTATTTCCAAGGAATTCTTGCTTTATGTTATAGTCCTCGCCTACGGAATTTTGATTGAGATAGTGCAGATATATATACCTTATCGATCTTTTGAATTTTTAGATATTTTTGCTGATTTCCTAGGGGTTTTAGCAGGAAACTTCTTAATAAATTTCTTTAAAGATTTATATCCAAAGTATTGAATTAATATTTTTAAGCCTTACATAATTCTTAGCCTTTAATTATAAGGATTATTGTTATTTTTTAAGCAGGAGATTTGCAATGAAATTGAAACCTTTACACGATAAAGTTTTAGTTAAAAGAACAGACGAAGAACAAACTACACCTGGCGGTATTGTTTTGCCTGGCTCAGCTACGGAAAAGCCTTCTCAGGGTGAAGTTGTTGCTGTGGGACCTGGAAAAAGACAGGACGATGGAGAGGTCGCTCCAATGGGCGTCAAAGTTGGCGATTTAGTGATTTTTGGTCAGTATGGCGGCAATGAAGTAAAAATAGATGGCGATGAATATCTTATGCTCAGCGAGAGTGATATTTACGGCATTTTCAGTTAAACAATTTAATCAATAATTAGGAGAATAAAATATGTCAGCTAAAGATGTAAAATTTGGAGATTCCGCAAGAGTAAAAATGCTTCAAGGCGTTAATATACTTGCAGATGCAGTTAAAGTCACCTTAGGTCCTAAGGGAAGAAATGTTGTTTTAGACAAGTCCTTTGGTGCACCAACTGTCACTAAAGATGGTGTTTCAGTCGCTAAAGAGATTGAACTGGAAGATAAGTTCGAGAACATGGGTGCTCAAATGGTTAAGCAGGTCTCTTCACAAACTTCAGATGAAGCTGGGGATGGCACAACAACAGCTACTGTGCTTGCACAATCAATAGTTAATGAAGGCCACAAATCTGTTGCAGCTGGAATGAATCCTATGGATCTCAAGAGAGGCATCGATAAGGCTATCTCAACAGCAGTTCAATTTGTCGAAAAATTAAGCGTGCCTTGTTCTGATGATACAACTATTGCTCAAGTTGGAACTATTTCAGCTAATGGCGATCAAGATGTTGGTGGAATTATTGCAGAAGCAATGGAAAAAGTTGGAAAAGAAGGCGTCATTACTGTTGAAGAAGGTAATGGAATTGATAACGAGTTAGATGTGGTTGAGGGAATGCAATTTGACAGAGGTTACCTATCTCCATATTTTGTTACTAACCAAGACAATATGACATCCGAGCTTGAAAATCCATTCATTCTTTTGCATGACAAGAAGATTTCAAATATTAGAGATATGTTGCCTTTATTAGAATCAGTAGCTAAAGCAGGAAGACCGTTATTAATTATTGCAGAAGACATTGAAGGCGAAGCTCTTGCAACGCTAGTAGTAAACAATCTTAGAGGAACAGTCAAAGCAGCAGCATGTAAGGCTCCTGGTTTTGGAGACAGAAGAAAGGCCATGCTAGAAGATATAGCTATCTTGACTGGAGGAACTGTAATTTCTGAAGAAGTTGGGCTTTCTCTTGAAGGCGCAACCATTGAAGACTTGGGAACAGCAAAAAGAGTGACGTTAGATAAAGATAACACAACTATCGTTGATGGTGCTGGCGATCAAAAAGCAATAGTAGCCAGGGTCAATCAGATCAGAACCCAGATAGAGGATACTTCTTCTGATTATGATAGAGAAAAACTTCAAGAGCGAGTTGCCAAATTAGCTGGTGGAGTGGCTGTGATTAAAGTTGGAGCTGGTTCTGAAATAGAAATGAAAGAAAAGAAAGCAAGAGTTGAAGATGCCTTGCATTCAACTAGAGCAGCTGTAAAAGAGGGTATTGTCCCTGGTGGAGGCGTTGCCTTGGTAAGGGCATTAGAGTCACTTACAAAACTCAAAGGTGATAATGATGATCAAAATGTTGGCATAAACATTGTAAGAAAAGCATTTGAAGCTCCATTAAGACAAATTGCTGCAAATGCTGGTGAAGAATCATCTGTTATTGTTGCCAAGGTCATTGAGGGCGAGGGCTCATATGGATTCAATGCAGCAAATGGAGAATATGGTGACATGATAGAAATGGGTATTCTTGATCCAGCAAAAGTTACCAGAACTGCTCTTCAAGCAGCTGGTTCTGTTGCTGGAATGATGATTACTACAGAAGCTATGGTTACTGATAAGCCTCAAGACGAAGCAGCCGCACCTGCAATGCCTGATATGGGCGGAATGGGTGGTATGGGTGGAATGCCAGGCATGATGTAAGCCATCAATCTGTGAATTAAAAAAAACGGGGTTTATTCCCCGTTTTTTTTTGCAAGATATATAATTATTTAATCACGATTTTTATTTTTTAGGAGTTTAAATATGGAAGCGTATCTTGGAACTGTTTTAATCAGATTTGCCCACATTCTTTTTGGTGTGCTTTGGATAGGCCTGCTTTATTACTTTAATTTTGTTCAAACAGAATACTTTAAAGAATCAGAAGCCTCTGCCAAGTCTGATGTAGTCCAAAAATTAGTCCCAAATGCCTTGTGGTATTTCCGATGGGCTGCAGCATTTACTTTCTTAACAGGTTTATATCTTTTGTATTGGTTAAGCATCACTGTCAATATTGGCATTGTGCTTGGTGCAATAATGGGAACTATAATGGCTGCCAATGTTTGGTTTGTTATTTGGCCTAACCAAAAGAAGGTGATTGCAGGAGCTCCAGATGCAGCGGACGCTGGTGCAAAGGCTGGATTAGCTTCTAGAACAAACACTTTATTTTCATTACCAATGCTCTATTTAATGGTTTATTCTGCTCATGGTGGCAGTTTGCCAATGATTGCTGAATCTAGCATGAATAGTCTTTGGATTGGTTTAGTAATTATTTTGCTAATTGAGGCAAATGCATTGTTTGGCAAAATGAATGCAATGATTACTTCTGTAAAAGCAGTCATCCACTCAGGGATTGCTCTTACAGTAATATTTGGACTATTGGTTCATTATTTGTAATTTTTTAAAAAATTTTATAGAAGGAGGGCTTAGCTCTCCTTTTTTTTAATTTTTACTTTTTCAATAGCGTTTTCATCTATATTTAAGATCTCTATTCTGTAATTATCAATTTCTATACAGACATTC
>JAQWJG010000003.1 GCA_029248485.1 SAR86 cluster bacterium
AGTAATTCTTCATCAAGAATTGAAAATTCTCCTGTTCGAATTAAGTCATTTCGCATTATGTTATTCAGTTGCTTTGAAACCCTTGAATTACCCTCAAATGGAATCATTGCAACTTTATATGGATCTTCAGAACCCTTGGTAATTTCTAAAAAAAGCTCCCCATAGCCAAATATTGGTAACAGCAATAAGGAAATTAATAAGAGATTTTTTTTCATGATGGATTAAAGCTTATGGCAATTACTTTGAACTCTTTGTCATATAAGGTTTTTGGAATTGAATCAAAAAAATAAAACGTCTCTACTCTCCTTACAGCTTGAAGGGCCGAGTTATCAAATCGAATATTGCCACTGCTTTTCAGAAGCTCTGCACTTGTAATCCTTCCTGAAGAACGAATTCTAAGCCTTAAATTTGCAACCAAACCTTCGGGTATGTTTCTCGGCTTCATCCAAGCATTCTCTATTGTAGAAATAATTTTTTGAGCATACATTGAGATTTCTTGTTGCTCATTGTTCATCTCAATCTCACTCTCCTCTGATAAAAGGTTAGCTATAGTTGTTTCAATAATCTGGCTGTTTTTCTGGGCTTTGACTTCATCTTCAACTTTTGAGTAAACAATATCTTCGGAAACTTGCTTTCTAGGGGTTATATTAATATTTGATGAAATTGGAAGTTGTTTTTTTAAATCGCTCGATGGTAATTCAAACTTCAACTCCACTTGGAGAGGCTTTGATATCAAAAGTGTCTTAGAAGTATTTGCATCAAAGGTACCATATATATAAATAAAGATAGCGGCATGAATACAAAAAGAAAATAGCGATGCTTGTAAATATCTGTAATTAGCTATCATATCCAGATGTAATAATTCCTACTTTTTGAATTCCTAGACTTTGGATGCTTGCCATACCCTTGGCCACATAATCAAAAGGAACTTTTGCGTCACTTTTAAAAACGATTTCAATATCTGGGTTTGCTTGATAAATAATCTTAGCCTTATTTTTTAATTCTACTAAAGAGATAGGTAATTGCTCTTCACCTAGGTTAATAAAATACTTGCCTTCAACATTTATCGAGATTACAAGTGGCTCACTTGAAACTGACATTTTGGTTGTATCAGTCTTGGGAAGATTTACCTCTATGCCTTGAATAAGCAATGGAGAAAGAACCATAAAAATAATTAAAAGCACCAGCATCACATCAATGTATGGCACAACATTAATGTCAGCGTTTAATTTTTTTCTTTTACCTATTCTATATATCAAAGCTTTGCTTTAACCGTTTGTCTATATAGGATGCTAGCTAGCTCCTCACCAAATACTGAAGATTGTTGTAACTGAGTATCTGAATCTGATGCAAATCTGTTATATGCAACAACTGCTGGAATTGCAGCAAAAAGTCCCAAAGCTGTTGCAACCAGCGCTTCTGAGATTCCAGGAGCAACAGCATTAATTGTTGCCTGAGTCGCATCTGAGAGACCTTGAAAGGAATTAATGATTCCCCACACTGTTCCAAATAGGCCTACGTATGGGCTGACCGATCCTACGTTAGCTAAAAATGGAAGATGATGCATTAAAGACTCCTCCTCCCTAGCCAAGGATACTCTTATAGCCCTGTTAACACTCTCCAGATCTTCAATTGTAATTTGTTGGCCCTCACTCAGCCTTAGAAACTCACCAAATCCATGTTTAAACACTCTTAGAGAACCAACTAACTCATCGTTAGAAGCTTCATCAATACCTTCATATAATTCATTAAGATCCTTACCAGACCAAAATTCTTTTTCAAATGCTTTGTTAGCTTCTTTGATTCGGTTTAAATTAAAGTATCTTTCAAAAATAACTATCCATGAAATAATTGAAACAGCTAACAATAAGATCATTACCAATTGAACAATCACACTAGCTTGGAGAAATAAGTCTATAACTGAAAAATCATCCATATCAACTCTCAAATAAATTTAATAAGCCTAAAGGAAAAGCTTTTGGTTTACCTGAGTCATTATCAATGAAACATACCTCGACCTCCCCTTTGCAAATGAGTGTATCATTTTTTAAGTTTGAAACAGATTGAAAAAATATAGTTCTCGCTTTACTAACAAGCTCTATTTCTGTACTTACAGCTAAATCATCCTCTAATATTGCAGGATGGTAATATGACAGATTAATTGACTTTACAACATAAGACTCGTTACTTTTCGACATTGCCTCTGTTTGAGATAAATTATTCTCAATTAAGAACTGAGATCGAGCTCTTTCAAGGTACTTGAGATAATTTGCATGATAAACAACTCCTTGAAAATCAGTATCTTCAACGTAGACCTTGCAATTAAAATCTTTAAACCTGAAACGAGGATTCATGTTGCTCAATATCTACCTGAAAAAGGTATCGAAGAATGTCTACAAAATCTTCCCACATTAAATCAATTGTAATTGGTGAAAAATCTAACTCTGGAATCAAAGTCCCTGCCAGTATTCTTACTTTTATTGGTCGACGATTAAATTTATAGATTAAAGCTGGAAACTCTCCCTCTCCTGTTGCTGCCAAAACTTGATCCCACCAATCTTGAGATGGTTCAGCGCCATCGCCATATCTTTTACATTCTAAACACCATCTGCCTAATTTCAGATCTGGAAGTTCTTTTGTTCTTGTTTGCTCAAGGATTCTTTTGACAGGCTGAGTTAAGCCTAGCTGTTCAACAAGAAGATTGCCAATTTCTCTCTCGAAATTAGCTCCTTTAGTCCTTGAGTTAATGGCCACAGTTACTCCTCTTCAGTAAAGTCCTCAGGAAACTCAGCATTTGTATGTACTTCCTGAACATCGTCAAGATCATCCATAAAATTCATAATTTTTAAAACTTTTTCTGAAGCTTCTTGATCTAGGTTAACTAAAGTGTCTGCTCTCATCGTATTTTCAGCCAGCAATGTTTCAATATTATTTTTTTTGAAAGCTTCAATTACAACAGGGAGATTTGCTGGAGTAGAAATGATTTCAAAATAATCTTCAGTGACGCTAAAATCATCTGCACCAGCATCTAATGCGATTTCCATAATTTGATCCTCATCGTGCGATAAATCAACTTGCACCACTCCAAGTTTATTAAAGAGGTAAGCTACTGATCCATCTGTACCCATGTTTCCTCCAAATTTTGAAAAAGCATGTCTCACATCTGCAACAGTTCTATTTCTATTATCTGTCATAGTCTCAACAAGAATAGCAACACCATTTGGTCCATAACCCTCAAAAGTTAGTTCCTCAATAGTGCCCATTTCGCCAGTACCAGAACCTTTTTGAATTGCTCGCTTAATTGTATCTTTAGGCATATTAGCAGCATTAGCCTTGTCCAAGGCTAGCCTCAGCCTGGGATTATCATTGGGATCAGGACCCCCTTTAGCAGCAACAGTAATTTCTCTTATAACTTTAGTCCAAACCTTTCCTCGAGAAGCATCTTGGCGTGCTTTACGATGCTTAATATTTGCCCATTTGGAGTGTCCAGCCATCTATTGCTCCGTATCAAAAGTAGATTTGATATTTAACTCATCAAGCTGATTATCAGAAACTAAACCAGGCGCATCAGTAAGCAAACAAGATGCACTTTGAGTCTTAGGAAAAGCAATTACATCGCGAATATTAGTCGTATCAGATAAAAGCATCACAATTCTATCTAAACCAAATGCGATTCCTCCATGAGGAGGGCATCCTGATGAGAGTGCTGACAACAAAAAACCGAATTTTTCTTTAGCTTCATCAGGAGAAATTCCTAGTATAGAAAATATCTCTTTTTGCATTGATGACTCATAGACCCTCAAAGATCCACCACCGAGCTCATAACCATTTAAAACGAAATCATATGCACATGCTAATGAATGATCTGGATCAGCCTTTAACTCTTCAACTGATACAGCGGGCAATGTGAATGGGTGATGCAAAGACGTAAGATTATTTTCTTTGTTTCTTTCAAACATTGGGAAATCAATAATCCAGCATGGGGCCCATGAAGATATCATTAAACTTAAATCTTCTCCAAGTTTCTTAATTAATGAGCTCATGGAAAGATTTACAGTTTCTGATTTTCCTGCTCCAAAAAAAATAATGTCGTTGTTTTGAACATCTAGAGAAGAAATAATTGAGTCGATAGTTTCTTTTTGAAAAAATTTAAGAATTGGTGATTGAAGACCATTTTCTTGATCAAGATCTACAACTTTTATATAAGCAAGCCCTTTAGCGCCTAACTTGCCAACATAATTAGTATACTCATCAATTTTTTTTCTTGTCATTGATGCGGCTTCAGGCACTCTCAAGGCTACCACTCTAGAAGCAGGATCATTTGCGGGGCCAGAAAATACTTTAAACTCTTCATTTTTCACTAGCTCGGAAATATTTTTAAGCTCAAGCGGAATTCTTAAATCCGGTTTATCACATCCATATTTTTCAATAGATTCTTTGTATGTAATTCTTGGTACTTCTTTTTTTTGATAGTCGGTAAATTCAGTGAGTAATTCAAGAATCAAATCTTCACCAAGCTCAATAATTTCTTCAGTTGAAACAAATGAGGCTTCAATATCAACCTGAGTGAATTCGGGCTGTCTGTCTGCACGCAAATCCTCATCCCTGAAACATTTAGCTATCTGATAGTATTTATCCAACCCACCAATCATTAGTAACTGCTTAAATAGTTGAGGAGATTGAGGCAATGCAAAAAACTCACCAGGATGGACTCTACTTGGAACCAAATAATCTCTTGCTCCCTCAGGAGTAGCCCTAGTTAGAATAGGTGTCTCAATTTCATGGAAATGACGATTCTCTAATATCGATCTTATTTTTGAAGTTATTTGGGACCTCTTAACCAATCTTTGGTTGACTTCTGGACGTCTTAAATCCAAAAATCTGTGTTTGAGTCTTACATCTTCATTAACATCTTGATAATCATCAAGAGGAAACTGAGGCGTAAGAGCTTGGCTAAAGATATTTAAACTCGTAGCCTCTATCTCTATCTCTCCTGTGATCATTTTTGGATTAATAGCACCCTCGATTCTCTTTCGTACTAATCCTTTGATATTTACTACATATTCACTTCGGCATGAATCTGCAATATCAAATATTTCCTGTAAATCCGGATTAAAAACAACCTGCACTATTCCATGTAAATCACGAATATCTAAAAAAATTACACCGCCATGATCTCTTCGTTTATGGACCCATCCAGAAATCTCAATATTGCAACCTATGTGTGAACTATTAATATCTCCGCAATAATGTGAACGCATTTTATCTCTCTTGTTTAAGTTTTTTTATCTGAACTTTTGCTTTTAGATTTATCAGTAGTTTTAGTTTGTTCTTTAGGCTGTTTTGATTTTTCATCCTTACTATCTACTATATTCTTTTTAGAGCCAGTTTTAAAATCAGTTTCATACCATCCTCCTCCCTTCAACCTAAAAGAAGGTGCAGAAACTAATTTTGATACTGCTTTTTTATCGCATTCAGGACAAATTTCTACTGGATTATCTGAAAATCTCTGAATAACTTCAAATTGATGCTCACATTTTGAGCATTTATATTCATAAATCGGCATAAGTCTCTAAAAAAAATATAGAATTATAAACTAAATGGAAATTCAAATATAAAAAATGTTTTGGTCAAAGGTTTTTTTGCCTACTTTAAAAGATTCACCTCAAGATGCCGAGATTATTAGTCATAAATTAATGCTAAGGTCTGGAATGATACGTAGGGTGACATCCGGTATATACACTTGGCTTCCTCTTGGCTTAAGAGTGTTGAGGAAAGTTGAAAATATTGTTAGAGAAGAGATGAATGCTTCTGGAGCACAAGAAGTTCTTATGCCGATGGTTCAGCCAAGAGAGCTTTGGGAGGAAACTCACAGATGGGAAAAAATGGGACCAGAGCTGTTACGAATTCAAGATAGGCATGAAAGAGATTTCTGCCTTGGCCCTACGCATGAAGAGGTAATTACAGACTTAATTAGAAATAATATTAAAAGTTATAAAGAGTTGCCGCTCAACCTTTATCAAATTCAAACTAAATTTAGGGATGAGGTCAGACCAAGATATGGTGTCATGCGTGGAAGAGAATTCCTCATGAAAGATTCATATAGCTTCAATCTGAATGAAGAATCATTAGCTGAATCATATCTTTTAATGAAAAATACATATAAAAAAATTATAGATAGACTAGGACTGAAATTTAAAATTGTCAAAGCAGATTCAGGGGCGATTGGTGGAGATACATCGGAAGAATTTCATATTTTAGCAGAGAATGGAGAGGATACCATTGCAGTAAGTGACTCCTCAGATTTTGCTATCAATACTGAGCTTTTGCTTAAAGAGGGAGAAGATTTAAAATCCCTGCAGGGCAAGCCATCCCCAGATGGAGAAGGCGTAATTGAAATTAAAAAAGGGATTGAAATTGGCCATATTTTTCAACTTGGAAGAGTCTATGCAGATGCGATGAATGCAAATGTTCTAGATCAAGAGGGTAAGGCAAGGAGCCTTTTTATGGGTTGCTATGGAATTGGGGTTTCTAGACTTGTCGCAGCGGCAATTGAACAAAATAATGACGATAAGGGAATCATTTGGCCAGATTCTATCGCTCCATACGAGGTAAATATAGTAGCCATAGGTTTTGATAAGGATAAAGAGATATCAAAAGCTGCTATGGATTTATATAACCAATTATTATCTATGGGCTATGAAGTAATGCTGGATGATCGCAAAGATGGTTATGGCACCAAAATGAAGGATGCTGAACTAATTGGAATACCAATCAATGTCATTGTTGGCAAACAATACCTTCAAAATAATGAAATAGAGCTTCAACACAGAGATGGTCAAAGCTCTACTGGAAAATTTGAAGATATTTTAACTATCTTTGAACACTATAAAAGTAGCTAATTATATTCTTTCAATAATTGTTGCATTAGCAGTACCGCCACCCTCACAAATTGCTTGAAGGCCATACTTACCATTTGTTCTTTCAAGTTCATGCAACAATGTTGTCATTAATTTGGCTCCAGTTGCACCTAAGGGATGACCTAATGCCATTGCCCCACCATTAACATTTAATTTTTGCATGTCAGCTTTTAGCTCAATCGCCCAAGATAAAGGAACGGGAGCGAAAGCTTCATTCACCTCATACAGATCAATATCATTGATATTTAAATTCGTAGCTTTTAATACTTTATGAGAAGCTGGTATAGGACCACCTAGCATCATTATCGGGTCATCACCCACAACACTAATACCAACAACCCTTGCTCTTGGATCTGCTTTCACCTTTTTGAGTCCTTCATCATTACAAATCATTAGTGCAGCTGCGCCATCTGTAATTTGGCTTGCATTTCCAGCCGTAATGACGCCACCTTCAGTGACTGGATTTAATCCTGATAGCGCTTCTAGACTTGCGTCGTACCTAATTCCTTCATCATTTAGTACCATATCAGCCTTTCCTTCAGCATTCTTTGCTTGCACAGGAAGAATCTCTCTATCAAAATACTTTCCCTCAACTGCTGCTGCAGCTTTTTGATGGCTGCTCAAAGCAAACTGATCAAGATCTTCTCTTGATAAATTCCACTTTTTTGCCATCAGTTCTGCTCCTGTAAATTGAGAAAAGAAAATGCCGGGATATCTATCTTTCATTCCATCAGAATCAAATGGCAAGCCATGACCCGCTTCATAGCCATCTTTAATACTTGCTCCAATTGGTACCATAGACATTACCTCTACGCCTCCTCCAATCACGACATCCTGAGTGCCAGACATAACAGCTTGAATTGCAAAATGAATGGCTTGTTGAGATGAGCCACATTGACGATCTACCGATGTACCAGGAACTGATTCAGGGAGGCTGGAAGAAAGGATTGCATTTCTAGCAACATTACCAGATTGTGCTCCCACCTGATCAACACAACCAAAGATAACATCATCTATTAATTCGGGGTTAATCCCAGATTGGTGA
>JAQWJG010000008.1 GCA_029248485.1 SAR86 cluster bacterium
TCTCATCACATAGTCAGCAATACTGAAGATTTGCATTCCTGTGTTTCTAGAATTGTAGAGTTACTTTAGATTTTATATCTCTAGGAATTAGTCTTGATACTTTCAAGGGCTCCGATGACGTTACCATATTCGCGGTCATCATTGTATTGCCCCTTGATGCCAGCAAGCTCTAACCTTTGATTGATCCCATCAGCAATTTCTGAAAGGTAGGATGTTCTGCCTATAAAACAAGCTTTATCCGATCCTACTAGCAATGCGTTCAAATAGGCTACAGTTCCAATAACCTCACCTACCATATTACATAATGCTGCCGCAGTATTTTCCATGGTATCTGCTGATGAGCTCTTTGCTTGACCAAAATTAACCGCAGTTATATCTGGCGAGAGATTTCCTATTTTATTAACCACATCTCCAATTAATAAATCTAGTTCAGCTCTAGATCCGCTGTTAGCAAATTCGTTAATTTCAAGACCATTTGAATTTTTAAATAGAAGGGAACCAAGGCCTTCAAGCATGCCTCCTCCAACCGCAATACCACCTAAATGATTAAAATTATTGCCTTGAACATGAACACAAGCAGTTCCTGTACCAGCACTAACAACAAGGGCAGATTCCTCCCCAATGCCATAGAGTTTTTTTGCTCCTAAGCCAATTGCATCAATTTCATTAATTTTCGCAATTTTTACCCCATCCAATGCATCATCCAGGTCTGACGATTTGCCCCCAGTAACCCCAATTTTCTTTACGTTTGAGATATCAATTTCATGCTTTTTTAATATATTTTTCAAAGTATCAGCATTAATTTCTGAAGATTGTGAAGGAGTGGTATGAAATACAATTTTGCCTTGGTCAGAAATTGCTAAATCAGTATTAGATATGCCGAAGTCTATTGCAACATACATTTTATCTAGTTATGAGATGTAATTTTTTTATTTCTATTTAGTAGGTCTTGCATCAAATTTTTTGGGTTGCTTCTTGATGCGCGCGGTTTCAATCTTGCAGGGATGAGTCGGGTAGGATAATAGTTATTCTCAATTTCCGTGTCACCAATTTCCCAGTAGGGATCAATTACTGCCTGAATAATTTTTAACTTAGAACGTTTTAACCATCTTGTTCTATTAGGATTTTTTCTCCAAATTTCAACTGGTATTCTTATGAGTTCCTTCATTCCATTCTCATAGGTAAGTTCAAGCGGGATTGGCATAATCAATCCACCCTTGTTAGTAAATTCAAAAATATAATAATCTTCGTCTTTTGCAAGCGCTTCAACCAATGCTTTCTTTTTCCACTCAGGATCGCTGTCATTTTTATCATATAGATCATCAAGAATTTCTTCATAATCTCTCATCTCTCTATCTGAAGGAGTAAATTCATCATATTCATCATAAATATCAAGAAGTTCAGGCCTTGCTTCGACCCTTGTTTTAATCCCGGATTGCTCATTTCTATTGTCATGAAGAATTTCTGGTTCTTTTTCAAAATCTACTCTATCTTTCGCTAAATCAATCTGAGGATTGAGTGTATCTAACGAAGCAATATGGATATTTTCTAAAGCAATATCAACATGATCTGTGCTGTAAAACCAGCCTCTCCAGAACCAGTCTAAATCTACTCCGGAAGCTTCTTCCATGGTTCTAAAGAAGTCATAAGGAGTTGGCCTTTTAAATTTCCAGCGCTGGGAATATTCCCTGAAAGCTTGATCAAATAATTCTCTTCCTAGGATTGTTTCACGCAGAACAACCAGAGCCGTTGCAGGTTTTGCGTAGGCATTATTTCCAAATTGTAATAATGATTCTGAGTTAGTCATCATAGGAACTTGATAGCTGCTAGACATATAGTCTGTGATCCATCTTGGCTCGCCTCGATCAGAGCGATAGTTAATATCCCATTCTTGTTCTGCTAGATACTGTAAAAATGTATTGAGGCCCTCATCCATCCAAGTCCACTGTCTTTCATCTGAATTAACGATCATGGGAAAATAGATATGACCAATCTCATGAATCACTACCCCGATTAGAAATTCTTTTTCACTTCTTGAATATGTTCTTGACCCATCATCCTCTAATTCAGTTCTAGGGCCATTAAAGGTGATCATTGGGTATTCCATTCCGCCAACTGGACCGTTCACACTTTGAGCGGTTGGATAGGGGTAATCAAATGAATATTTTGAATAGACTTCCATTGTGTGCATTACTGCTTCAGTTGAATATTTTGACCATAAAGGCTCACCTTCATTTGGATAAAATGACATGGCCATAACCAGAGGGTTTTCCTTTGAGTTTTGTTTATAACCAGCAGCATCCCAAATAAATTTTCTAGAACTTGCCCAAGCAAAATCTCTTACATTTTCTGCCTTAAATGACCAAGTCTTATATTCTGAGGTTTTTTCTAGTTCATTATCATAGGCTTCATCAGGAGTAACAATGAAAATAGGCTTCGAAGATTTTTCAGCTTTTCTCATCCTTCTTTTTTGAATGCTATTCAGGACATCATCTTGATTTTGTAGCGTGCCAGTTGCAGCAACGATATGATCAGCTGGAACAGTAATATCAACCTCAAAATCTCCAAATTCTAAAGTGAACTCACCATTGCCTATAAACTCTTTGTTGTGCCAACCCTCATAGTCACTAAATACAGTTATTCTTGGATACCATTGAGCCAACAAGAAGATATCATTACCATCTTCAAATGACTCATATCCATTTCTAGCTCTGACTGCATTCTCTTCTACCAAAGCATATGCCCATTCAATTTCTAGCTCTATTGATTCGCCTGTATTTAATGGAGCATTAAGATTGATGCGAACATGTGTACCAACTAAATTTACCTGGGCATCTTTACCATTGATTTTGATAGACAGCTCTTGAAAGCCTCCATCGAAAGTGTCCATAAAATTTTGTCTTCTCAGTGTGGAGAAATCTACGCTTTTATTTCCTCCCCACCATGGACGAGTGAGATTGTTAATTGAGTCCTTATCAAAAATATTTTGGTCTAGCTGCAGCCAAACATAATTTAGCTTTAGAGGAGAATTATTTGTGTAAGTGATGACCTCTGAGCCTTGAACGCTTCTAGATAATTCATCAAGTTTAATTTTTATTTTATAGTCAGCCCTTTGCTGCCAGTAACTCGGACCAGGCTCACCTGTTGCTGGCCTATTCAGATTAGGAGAGGGGAATACCTCATCAAGCTGCCTAAATTTATCTTCAAATGAGCCCTTAGATTGGTCAATCTGTGAAAGAGAAAAATTGCTTAGTGTGGCTAGCGCAATGGCAAAAAAAAATTTACTTCTGAGAGCCATCATCAATTTCCTCAGCACTGCCTTCAATAATTTTTGACCCGTCTCTATTTTGCTGAACATTTGGCCTTCGTTTGCCGCCCCAATTAATGCGATCATCTCGATCCATTTGCTTTTTTGATGCTTTAATTTTACCCAGGTTCATAAAAACAAAAAGCGACAAAATAGTAAGAATGCCAAAGAATATAGCATTCATTTTATCTACTTCTAAGCTTCATCAGCAATCGCAATATCTCTATATACAGCCAAACCAGCGTAACCATTAGAGAGAATGCCCCATACCATTCCATATATTTTGGAAGGCCTTTATCAGCCCCTTCTTCTATAAAATCAAAATCTAGAACAAGATTTAGCGCCGCTATACCAACAACAAATACAGAGAAGCCTATTCCAAATAATCCATTGGAGTGGATGAAACCAATTCCAGAGCCAAAGAAGGACATAATGAAGCTGACTAGATACAAAAGTGCAATTCCCATGGTTGCAGAAAAAACCATTAATCTAAAATTTTCCGTAGGCTTAATGATTCCACTTTTATAGCAAAATAATAAAGAAGCAAGAATTCCAAATGTCAGACCAATGGCCTGAATACCAATTCCAGGGTATTGCATTTCTGCAAAGACCGTAATACCGCCAAGGGCCATACCTTCAAACGCCGCATAAAATGGAGCAGTAGAACCTGCTTTAGCTGGACTTCTAAAAATAGTTACAAAAGCAAGAATAGTTCCAATTATTAAGCCTGGCATTGCTAATGCTGGCACATTCCAACCCGCAAAGGCTCCAGCAAAACATAATGCCAGCAAGATAGCTGTTTTGTTTACAGCTCCATCAAGTGTCATGCGCTCAGTTTGAGAAAAAGTTTGAGCATTTTCAAAATTTCTGGTGAACGCAGGATTTCCAGACCTTCCAAAGGTATTCAATGCAGAGTGTTTAGACATGTAATATCTCCAGTATAAAAAAGTTATTATGAATTACTTATGGGCTCAGACACAAATTTAAAGACTAGAGCTTATCAATCCACTCTTTAATTAGATTAATTCCGGCTTCATCCGCTAGAGCACGACCTGATTCCGGCATCATAATGCCTGGATCTAGTGACTCCATTCTAAAAAGCATTATGGATTCATTAGAATGACCAGGCACAATAGAATATTTTAAATTACCACTTGCGCGACCTGCAGCAACTGGTTTTTTATATATTCCTAGCTGCTCTTGATTTTTTTCAATTAAATTTAAATATAATCCAGTAGTATCAGCAGAGCCTCCAGGGATATGGCAGTGACCACAATTAATATCGAGATATGCTCTCGCACGATCGTTCAGAGATGCATTGACATCTTTGTAACTCTCTATGGGTTTTGAACCAAGCTTCTCATCAATCCACCCTAATGCTGCCCAATAAAGCAATTGATTCATTTCCCCTGATTCATAGTTTATAGCTTTATTCATGTTTCGTGCCTTTGGGCCAATAGGAGTCATCACTTTATTGATTTGATGACATTCCTTGCATTGATTTTGATTAGGAGCTCGATATCGAACATCTACTATTTTACCTGTTGAGTCTATAAAGGTAGTTGGGATAGTGGCGCCTGCTATGGCTCTCTTTGCATCTGTTTGATCTTCATTCCACACATAGCTAATTGCTTTCCAGCCTTCGTTGGTATTAATCAATAGTCTCGTTTCAAGCAGCTGTTGCTCCATTGAACCATTCATATTTAAGTAAGCAAAGGTTTTAATTAAAGTAGATCCTACTGGAAAAATAAAAACCTTATCTTTTACATAGCCCAATTTTTCCCCTTCAGGAACATATACAAATCGAAGTTTATCTGTTTGATCAGAGAACAAAGGATTAACAAGAGAGTAAGGGTGCACATCCGCAGATGGGATTTGGTTTTGCATATCCTTAAAAAAGCCAAATTCAGATAAAAATTTGGGTGCTTTAGAAAAATTGATCAGATTCAAAGTATTTACGGCATGTGCTTGGGATGCAAAAAAAACCAAGGAAATAATCAGCAATAAAGATTGTTTAAAAAGTTTCATCAAACTCTACTTTTGCAAGTGGCGAAATTTCTCCATGAAATTCATTAATATCCATTATTGCAGGATCCAAAAAAGGGACCATATAGCCAATAGGCTTGATTGCTAGGAGGGTAGCATCTCCGTTGTTGCTAATGATCATTTTTTCATCTTCGGGCTGTCCAAAAATCAGTTGTGATATGGGCAGCAAGCCATCCCAGAAAATATCAGGCATATTGCCTTCAGAAAGTTCGAAAAGTATTTTTGCTAACTCTCCTTTGCTTGTATCAGGGTTGTAACCAGTTGGACCAAACTTATTGCCATGAATCTGAATAGATTTTGGGTGAGGGTAGTAGGCCTCATCCTCTGTTTCATTGCCGTATGTTACAACTGCAATATTAACCGTATCATTGTCACCAATTTCATTATTAAAAACCTCTACATCTGAATTTGCTTGAATAATAATTCCTGTGCCCCTTGGCACCTCACCTACGATGTTTCCCTCTGGAGCGAAGTTATCAGTGTTATTTCCAATAGAGCGATTGTTAAATACTCTTACATGATGCCCGCCTTGCTGAGGCAAGCCTGGTAAATCGAAAACCAATATTCCACCGGTATTATTGGTAGCAACATTATTAAAGACATCTGCGTAGTAAGAATTTTCAATCTCAATTCCAGCCACATTAAATTCTGCCCTGCTGTTACGAACAATGATATTTTTGGATTGCCCGACATAGATTCCTGCATCCGATGCACCTATTGCCACGCAACCATCTATTAATACATTCGTTGATTCCACCGGATATAGACCATAGGCTCCATTTTCTGGGCTAGGTCCATTTGTCCATTCAGTTTTCACCCTTAAGAATTTAATGTTGGTAACGCCTTTCACTTTGATTGCATCGCCTTTGGCATTTTGAATGGAGAAATCTTGTAGGGTTACGTTATCTGAAGTAACGCTTAGTCCTTGAGCACCACTTTGTTGGTCGGCAAAGTTGAGAACAGTTTGATCCATTCCTTCTCCCTCAACCTGAACCCCCTCAACATCTAGCGATAGAGAGTCTTGAAGATTATATGTGCCTGATGTGAGCCTGATGACATCGCCAGGCTCAGCTAATATAAATGCCTCTTGAATTTCTTCATAGGCATTTTCAGATGGTTGAATAATCTGAACAGCAGAATATAGAGAGCTACTAAAAAAAAGTAACCCAACAATAGTTTGATTAAATAGCTTGAGGAATTTCACCAAATTTTTCTAAAGGTTTTTCAAGTTCATCCCAGTCACATTCAAAATCATCTGGAGCATTCTCATACTCAAGCAATCCCAATGCTTCAAATTTTGGCCTTACCTTATCTGTTAATAGACCTATTCGTGAAAGGTTGGGCATAATTCTTGAAAACAAGAAATTTCTGAAGGTGGTATTAGCTGAAGTTGATAAGGCAAATTCTCTAGCTTCATCTTCAGTCATTTTGAGGTATTTCTGCATTGCTATTGTGTTGATGAGCCTTTCTCTTGAAATTACGCATGCTTCGTATGCAAATTCTGCTCTATCTTCAATTTCTTCTGGGCTTAAAGTCTTTATAAAATCTTCTAGGTAATTAATTCCAAAGGTTACATGTCTTGCCTCATCACGAATTACATAATGAAGAAGTTGAGTTAACAGCGGATCTTTTGATAACCCCTTTAACATTTGAAAGGCTGCAAGAGCTAGACCCTCTATGATAATCTGCATACCAATGAATTTAAGGTCCCATCTTTCATCAGTAAGAATTTTATCCAACAGTAACTTTAGATTTTTATTAATAGGGTAGTGCATACCTATTTTTTCTTGAAGATATCTATTAAATACCTCAACATGCCTGGCTTCATCAAATGTTTGAGATGCAGCATATAACTTAGCGTTGTAAGTAGGGGCACATGAGGTTAGTTGAGATGCAACAAGAAGGGCGCCTTGCTCACCATGAAGAAATTGACTTAATAATTCAGCAGCATCATGACGATCAAACTCAATCTTCTCTTCTTCGGTCAAATTTTCATACGCTTCTAGAGTTTCATGCGGCAATTCTTCATCTGCTTGCACAAGTCTTTCATCTGCTGGATGAGTATAGTCCCAGTTTAAATCAATTGAACCATTCCAATTTAACTCTTTACCAAGTTCATATAGTTTTTTAATTCTGTTGTCAGCAACTGTGTAATCCCAGTTATATGCTCCAGTTAATGGCGTATTAAATATCTCAGCAACATCCTCAACTTGTCCAGGTGTCAGATTTAGCTCATTATCAAAATGGAGAATATCTTTTGGCGGCCCATCAGTCTTTGTAATTTTCATTTTTTTACCTCGGTAATATCCATATGTTTACACTGTAAACATTATTAATTATATTCCTTTTTTTAGTCATTGAAAAGTTCGGTTAGCTTATCAAGCAATGCTTCAGCCAGTTCTTCAGCTCTATTGATCGTGATTGATTTCTCATAATATTTAGTTACATCGTGCCCAATGCCAATTGCAAGAAGCTCTACATTGCTTTGAGTTTCAATTGTATTAATAATTTGACGTAAGTGGTTGTCTAAAAAATTACTATGATTTGTGGATAGGGTACTGTCGTCTACTGGGGCCCCATCTGAAATTACTATTAATATTTTTCTCTCTTCATTGCGCTTACTTAGCCTTTGATGCGCCCAAGCCAAAGCTTCCCCATCTACATTTTCTTTTAATAATCCTTCTCGCAACATTATCCCAAAACTTTTCCTGGCCTTTCTAAAATTGTCATCCGCTGACTTAAAGATAATGTGACGTAAATCATTTAAACGCCCCGGATTCATGGGACTGCCTTGGTTTACCCAAGCTTTTCTTGAGTCACCACCTTTCCAATGTTTTGTTGTAAATCCCAATAATTCTGTTTTTACATAGCATCTCTCAAGAGTGCTTCCAATAATGTCTCCACAAATTGCTGCTAAAGTCATGGATCGACCACGCATTGAGCCTGAACTATCTATTAATAATGAAACAACAGTGTCCTTGAATTTACTTTCACTTTCTTGCTTAAAGCTTAAGGGATCTCCCGGCCGAGTAATAACTCTATGCAATTGAGCAGTATCTAGCAAACCTTCTTCAAGATTATAATCCCAGCTACGGTTTTGTTGAGCCTGAAGCAATCTCTGCAATCTATTTGCCAATTTTCCAATCGTTGTTTGATGGGGAGCAATGAGTTGATCAAGTTGCAACCTCAATCTTTGAGATTCCTCGGGAGTTGCTAATTCAATTGCATTGATAACCTCATCAAATTGAGAGGTAAAAATCTTATAATCTTCATAGGAAGTTTGATCCAAGTCTTCATTATAATTTCTAGTTAAGTCAATCTCCTCATCAATGGACATTGAATCAATTGGAGCTTGAGCTTCTTCCAACATTCCACCTTCTTCATTAGCTTCGCCTTCAGCCCTAGATTCAATTGTTTGCTCCTGTATATCCTCCTCAGAATCTTGTTGTTGCTCATTTGAGTCTTGAGAATTTTCTGATGCTGTTTCTTCATCAGAGGATTCCTCTTCACCTTTTGTTTCTGGCTCGTGCATCAAGTCTAAATCTTTCATTAAATCCAGAGCGATAGACTGGAAATCTTCTTGAGAGTTCTGAGCTTGAATTAATTGTTTGCCTAAATTATCAATGTTAATAGAAATAGATGAGAGAAAAGCATTGACAGCATTCTTGCTATCCTCAAGTAAGCTCTCACCATTGAGTTGCTTTAACCACAGATTTGCCGCCAACGGATTAAAAGGAGGAACCTTATTATCAATTCCTTTTTTTGTCTGAGCGTTGAGATATGCATTTAAATTAATTTTGGCACCTGGAAATTTTTCTCCTCCTACCATCTCTACTCTACAAAGCTCAAGCTCAGAAAAGAAATCTCTGGCAATCTTTGGCATTTTTAAAGATGCGTGCTCTTTATGAAAACTGTGCCAAAATGCTTGAAAATCTCCTTCACCCCTCCATGCATCAATTTGTCCAGATGATCGTGGGGGATAATGTAAGGAAATTTGTGACGAAGATGGTGGGCGACTAGAAGTCTGCGATGTACTTTCTAAATTTGGATTTTTAGATACCGCCCTTGCAGTTGAGAGAGCAGCTTGCTTAAATTCTTCCCGATTCTTAACCCAACTCATTAACTAAGATTCAGGATTGTGACTTTCTGTAAGATCCTCACCAAAACACCTTTGAAAATATTCTGCCACAATTGGTCTCTCTGCTTCATCGCATTTATTAAGAAATGTTAATCTGAATGATTGCTTGATATCATCAAAAATAACATAGTTTTGCGCCCATGTTATTACTGTTCTTGGCGACATTAGCGTTGAAATATCTTCATTGATAAAACCCTGCCTAGTTAAGTCTGCAAGCTGGATCATGCTTTTAATTAGTGCTTTATCTTTAGCAGATTTTAATTGGGGAACTTTACCTGTTACAACATTTAGTTCATGAGAGCGTTCCAAATAATTAAGTGTTGAAAGTATATGCCATCGATCCATCTGACCCTGATTGATTTGTTGAGTTCCATGATATAGACCCGTTACATCGCCCATGCCAACAGTGTTTGTAGTAGCAAATAGTCTAAAGCTATTATGCGGAGTGATAACTTGATTTTGATCGAGTAAGGTTAATTTTCCATCCACCTCTAATATCCTCTGAATAACAAACATAACATCAGGCCTGCCCGCATCATACTCATCAAAAACAATCGCAACAGGGTTTTGAATTGACCAAGGCAGAATGCCTTCTTTAAATTCAGTAATTTGCTTTTCATCTTTTAAAACAATTGCATCTTTGCCCAGTAAATCAATTCTACTTATGTGGCTATCAAGATTGATTCTTACGCATGGCCAATTTAGCCTTGCAGCAACTTGCTCAATATGTGTAGATTTACCGGTTCCATGATATCCCTGAATCATGACTCTGCGATCATGCTCAAACCCAGCCAAGATTGCCAAGGTAGTAGCTTGATCAAAGATATAAGTTTCATCTATTTCAGGAACCCATTGCGTTTTATCTTTAAATCCTTTCACCTCAAGATCAGAGTCAATCCCAAAGGTTTTTTTCACACTGAATGTTTGATCAGGTCTTTCGGGCAGGTTTATTCTTTCAGAATCTATCATTTGAGATACTTTTTTGTTTAATGGATGACTATGCTAACTTTTGAGAGGATAAAGTTCTAGTTTTAATTGAATCAATGTAAGATAAATTTTTATTAATGCACCAATATCATTTATGAGCAAAGCGCTAAAAAACACCCTTGATTTATTTAACTTAACTAGGATAGATAGGGATTTATATTCTTGGACAGGTCAAAGTGTTGGTTTTCAAAGGATTTTTGGCGGTCAAATTATGGCGCAATGTCTAATAGCGGGTTATCAAACAGTAGAAAAGGGAAGAATGGTTCATTCTTTTCATTCTTATTTTCTTAGACCAGGGGATTTTAAACAGAATATTATATTTGAAGTAGACCGCATTCGTGATGGTAAGAGTTTCACTACAAGAAGAGTCAATGCAATCCAAAATGGAGAAGCAATTTTTAGCTGCTCTATTTCATTCCAGAAAAGAGAAAAGGGACTCAATCATCAAATTAAAATGCCAAAAATTCAAGGACCAGAGAAATTAAAAAGTGATCTTGAGCTTCGAAAAGATCTGCAATCAAAAATACCTAAAGATTATTTACCAATGTGGCTTAGAGAGAGGGAGATTGAAACAAGGCAGGTTGAACCAGTTGATTTATTGAAGGCAGAAAAGCTGCCCCCTTATAGAAGTACATGGATGAAACCAACTGGAAAACTGCCAGCTGATGAAAGGATTCATCAAGCATTGCTGCTCTATGTTTCAGATATGGGGCTTCTTGGAGCAGCTGTAAACCCTCATGAGGTGAATTTTATGTCTAAAAAATTTCAGAGCGCAAGCTTGGATCATGTTATGTGGTTTCACGGAAAAGTGAATTTTAATAATTGGATTTTGCATCATATGCATAGTCCCATATCTCAAAATGCTCGAGGATTTTCTCGAGGCTCAATTTATACAAAATCAGGAAAATTAATTGCATCAACGGCTCAAGAAGGACTAATGCGTATCTGGGATTAGTAGCTTGATAAAGATAGTTTTCACAAAAGTTTTATTGAAGTTTTTTCTCCTCACGGCTTTTATTTTTGCCTCCATGCAAACTGGCGCAGATGAAAGTGAAGAAATTAAAATATTTATTGCGAAAGATATTCTTACCCTCAATCTGAATAATGATTTGGCTGAGGCGGTTGCTACTCAAGGATCTAAAATTTTAAATGTTGGCTCGCAAGAAGAACTCATTTCCATTTATCCAAACGCAACTTTGATCTCTACGTATAACAAAGCAACTATAGTTCCAGGCTTTATTGAACATCACATTCATCCATTTTTAGCTGCTGTAACAATGAATTCTGAGATTTTAGCAATAGAGGATTGGTATTTGCCCTCAAAAACTTCTAAGGGCGTTAGAGATAGACTAAGTTATTTATCAAATCTATCTGAAATCGAAAAAAATCATCCCTCAAATGAACCATTGATTTCTTGGGGCTTTCATCACTATTTCCACGGAAGATTAACCAAGTCTGATCTAGATAATATTTCTTCAACTCGACCAATTATTATTATTCATAGATCTTTCCATGAATTTATTTTAAATACCCCAGCAATGGAGTTGTTAGGAATAAACAAAAATGTATATAGCAACCTTGGAGAGGACGAACAATTAGCTAACTTTGACGATGGACACTTCTCCGAGAGAGGGGCAATAATTGTGCTGCCCAAATTGATGCAGGTATTAGCAGCACCTACAAAATTAATTCAAGGCCTTCAGAAGACGCAAGAGTATTTGCAGCGTAATGGTATTACAGTCATCGGAAATCCAGGTTCAATGTATAACAGGGATCTTCAAGCAGCAAAGAATCTTATCTTTGGAAATGTAGACGCACCTTTCGAATCATATTTTTTTCCAAGTGCATTAAATTTATCTGAGCAGTTTGAATTAAATGGAGTTTTGGATGCTGCAACTGAGCAAACAACCTGGGGCGCTGGAAAGTTAAATTATTTACCTAAGCATATCAAGCTATTTACTGATGGAGCTATGTACTCTCAAAATATGGTTATGCGAGATGGCTATATAGATAAGCATCAGGGTTCATGGCTTATGAATCTAGAAGACTTTGAAAGTCTTTTCAAAGTCTTCTGGGATGATGGGTATCAAATTCATATCCATCAGAATGGTGATGCAGCTTTAGATAGGCTTCTGACGACCCTTGAAAAGAATCTTGATGACAATCCGAGATTAGATCATCGAACTACAGTTGTTCATTTTGGATATTCGGCAAAAGATCAACTCAAAAGAATGAAAGAATTAGGCGTAGTAGTAAGTGCAAATCCGTATTATGTTACAGCTCTTTCAGATTTATATAGCAGAAAAGGGGTTGGTTTTGAGCGGTCTCAAGAAATGGTTAGATTGGGTGATTTAATACAAGAGGGAATTAAATTAGCGCTTCATTCTGATATGCCAATGGCGCCAGCATCCCCGTTGATGTTAATGCACGCTGCCGTGAATAGAGATAACTTTGCAGGCAAAGTTGCTGGGCCTGATCAAAGAATTACAAGCACCGAGGCATTGAGAGCTGTAACAATAAATGCAGCATATGTGTTAAGGCTAGAAAAAATGTATGGATCAATAGAAGCAGGTAAATATGCAAATTTCACCATTTTAGATAGAAATCCTTTAACAATTGAAACTCATGAGATAAAAAATATTAAAATTTTGGGCACGGTTCTAAAAGGAGACTCGCTTCCTGCAAATTTATAATCTTCATGCGAAGTCTTTAAGTATAATTTCACGACCCGGGCTATAGCTAAATTTACAAAAATGTTGGTATAGTTATTTTTTAAATTACTTATCTTTATATATGTTATCTATTTTCAAAAAAAAATTATTTGCTGACATCTCAGGAAATGCTGAAGACATGCCGCCTCATGTTTCTGCTGTTTTATGCTTGATGATTGAAATTGCTCGAATGGATGGAAAAATAGACGACATTGAAATTGATGAGATTAAAAATTTCTATTTAGACCTTTATCCAAACGGTGATTTTACTCAGGCATTTGAAGAGCTAAAAGATTGGACAAGCCACAAAGAATCCTTCAATCCCTTTATTAACATTATTAATAGTAATTGCACCAAAAGAATGAAAATAGAAATCCTATCAAATATCTGGGATGTAATTCTGTCTGATGGAAAGGTCGATCAATATGAAAATTCTCTCTTTATGCAGATTGGCGAAATGTTGCTAATTGATAAAGAAGAGCTTGCAAACATTCAAAGTTAGCTCAACAGGCAAGCTGCAAATGGTCTAACAGATCCTTTTCAAACTGAATCAGAATTTCGGGCTCAATTAAGTGCCTCATTTCATCAATGATTTTTAGTTTGCTATGCGGTATTAATTTGTGCATTTTATAAGCATTCTTGAGCTGAATCATTGGATCTTGTTTGCCATGAATAATTAAAGTTGGAGCTTTAATCTTTTGTATTTTTTTTAGCCTATCTTTTGAAGCTAAGATTGACAATAATTGTCTTGCATATCCAGAACCATCTTGAGCGCGACTTAAATTTTTAATAGTTTCTTCTCTAAATTCTGGAGTATCTACAACTCGACCCTCCATACCGATGAGGGAGACAATTTTAATTTCTCTTTCAATCACTTCCTCTTCAGATGCATTTGGATTTTTAGATCTTTCCATCATGAGCTCTCTTACAGGTTTAGAAGGAGCATTCATTGGACTTGGCGTTGAAGCAGTTGAGGCAATCAAAGTAAATGATTTAACTTTCTGAGGATATTGAGCGCTGATAATCTGAGCAATCATCCCGCCCATTGAGGTGCCTAAAATATGAGCTTGATGTATATTCAATGTCTCTAGAAGTTTTATGCCATCATCAGCCATATCATCGATGGTATATTCAGCTTTAATGGGCAGCCTCAAAAAGTATTTAATATAATCCAATACAAAAGATGGAGTTCCTTTAAATCGTGAGGATAAACCAACATCTCTATTATCATAAGTAATGGGTCGGAAATTATGGGCTTGTAAGAAATGAATTAAATGAGGAGGCCAATGAACTAGTTGGGCCCCCAAACCATGCACCATGAGAATCGGATCTCCATCTATTGGACCGTAGTCTCGGTAAAAAATTTTTACTCCGTTATTTTCAGCAAAACCTTCTGAATATTGCTCATTTGCATTCATAAACTATCAAGTACTTTTCTTTGATTATATTTTTATACTAATGCACTCTTGAAATATTACCAACCGCAGACAAGACTGTTATAGTCAATGAATATTTATGATCTCAAGCACAGTATCAAATAAAGTTAGAGCAGCATACGGCATAGGGGATTATGCAATTTGCCTATATTGGAGTGGAGTCGGTTTATACCTTCTTTATTTTTATACTGATGTGGTTGGAATAACTCCTTTGCTAGCAGGATGGATATATGCTCTTGGTATAGCCTGGGATGCAATCACAGACCCATTTATGGGATATCTTGCAGAAAGAACTAGGACTAAAATGGGCAGCTACCGACCCTATATTTTTTATGGTGCAATTCCATTAGCTCTCTCTTTTGTATTACTTTTTTGGGTTCCTCCCTTTGAAGGCATAACATTATTTATTTTTTTATTAACAGTTAATTTGCTTCATAGAACATGTTTTACCATTGTTAGCGTTCCATATTCTTCTCTTACCGCAAGGATTACCGATGACAGTGACGAGCGAACTAAGCTTACCACTGCAAGAATGATAGGGGCGTCTTTTGGCACTCTTTCAGTTTCAGCGCTAGGTTTCCCAATTGTCTTGTGGTTTGGAGGCGGCGATGAAGCAATAGGTTTTATCTTTCTTGGCATGGTTTGTGGTCTGACAGCTATTCTTGTTTTAAGCATCACCGTCAGATTTGTTAAAGAAAGAGAATTTAATTTTAGCTCAGCGCAGATCCCAAGTTTTTCGAAGGTCTCAAGATCAGTTGCACAGAATTACCCATTTTGGATTGTGTTTGGATCTATTTTAATTCTGGGCTCGACCTCTATTATGTTTAATAACAATTTAATTTATTACGTTAAGTATTCTCTTGATCTTCATGAGTACCAAGGATTAATTCTAGGAGTGAGCAGTGGGGCGGCTCTTTTAGCAATACCTTTTTGGGCATATGCAGCTCTAAAAATTGGGAAGAGAAATTCTTGGATGGCTGCAATGGTATTGCTATTGGTAGGATTCTTGATTTTTTATTTTTATCCGATTGCTTCTCTCAATGAGCTACTGCTTGTGTTGGGGTTCATAGGAATCGGTAATGGCGCTACGGGAGTATTATTTTGGTCAATGCTTCCAGATACAATCGAATATGGAGAATGGAAAACAAAAGTTAGAACAGAGTCTTCTTTATATGGCTTCATGACTTTTGCTCAAAAGGGTGCGATAGCTTTTGCAGCAATTCTATTGGGGATGGTATTAACCCAAATCGGTTTTGAGCCCAATGAAGTTCAGTCAGAGGAAACATTGTCCGGATTAAAATTTATTATGACCTGGATACCTTTAACAGGAATTTTTATTAGCTTTGTTTTAGTTTCCTTTTATCCCATAGATAAAAGCTTTCATGAAAAGCTTATTAATGAAATTGAGGCAAGAAAACTAGGTAATGCGTCAAATTAATTGGGGGATCATTGGGCCTGGTTCTATTGCTACAGCATTTTCTTATTCAATTAAGGGGACTACAAATTCTAAATTAATCAGTGTCTTTGGAAGAAATCCTAAAAAAACAGATAGTTTTGCTAGCAAGTTTCATCTGGAGGCGCATCATCGATTGAGTGATTTTATCTCCTCCAAAGAAATAGATGCTATCTATATAGCAACTCCTCACAGTGAACATTTTTTTTACGCGTTAGAGGCAATTAAAAATGGTAAGCATGTTCTTTGCGAAAAGCCGCTTACAATGAATTCTTATGAGAGCATGGTGTTATTAGATCTTGCTAATTCAAAAAAAGTATTCTTGATGGAGGCTTTTATGTATAGAAGCCATCCGCAAACAAGGAACATCTTAAAAAATTTAAGCTTTCTACCTGATGCAAAAGAAAAAATTTTGATTGAAGCTTCTTTTGGTTTTAAAGCAGACGTTCCAGAGGTTCATAGATTAAGAAATCCCGATCTAGGCGGCGGAGCTATATTGGATGTAGGATGTTATCCGCTGACAATGGCTAAATTAATAGCGGGTCATTTGCAGGGTCTATCTTTCGCAGAGCCAAAAAGCATATCTGCAACAGGCCAAATAGATGAGACAGGCGTTGATCTTCAGTCACATGCACATATAGTTTTCAGTGATTCAATTGAAGCAAAAATAAGTTGCGCCATTAATGAAAATTTTTCAAATAATCTTATTATCTCTAGTGGTCAATATTCTATTTCAGCTGCAGATCCATGGCATTGTGGGCAGTTCAATGAAGGCAACTCCTCTATTCATCTTTTAAATCAAGGTGTTAGCAGCCAAGAGATTAAGTGCATCGATAATGAGGGCTTATTTACCAGAGAGATAGAGCATGCTTCTGGTTGCATCTTGGAGCAGAGAATTGAATCAGATCTTATTTCTCATACAGAAACTCAAAGTAATATGTTTTGGTTAGACATGTGGCGACAAGAAATGAAGATCAATTGCCCAAAGAGCCGGATAAATAATTCACCAATTTTGCAATCCCAAGCATATTTATTTCAAGAAACTCAACTTAAAAGCACTGACCTACCTGGACTAAATAAGATGGGCTCAAGGTTAGCAATGGGGTGCGATAATCAAATTTCAGATCTGCATGCATATACGATGTTTGATCATTTTTATGGATCTGGAGGCAGAATTTTTGACACCGCTTTTATTTACAACCATGGCATGGGAGACAAGTATCTTGGTGACTGGATTAATACCAGGAAAGTTGAAGAGGATGTCATAGTTTTAGGAAAGGCTGCTCATACACCAGAATGCGAGCCTAAATATATTCGCCCTCAAGTACTAGAGTCATTGGAGCGGTTGCAGATTTCAAAACTTGATATATTTTGTTTGCATAGAGATAACACAGACATTCCTGTGGACGAATTTATTGATGCGCTGGCAGAAATTAAGAATGAGGGATTAATTAATTTAATAGGCGCATCAAATTGGGAGATGGGTAGGTTTTCTGATGCACGCGATTATGCAATTAAAAATTCTAAAGAGCCTTTTACTATTCTCAGCAATAATTTTAGCTTAGCTGAGATGATTGAGCCTGTATGGCCTGGTTGTGTTGGCGTAAATGATCGTTACTTAGACTATCTAATTGAGGAGGACGTAATGTTATTTCCTTGGTCCTCTCAAGCTAGAGGATTTTTTATTAAGAAAAAAGAAGTCATCTCTAATGAGCATTTCTCTAATCCCACTCTCGATGAGGAAATGAGGGTGTGGCATTATGAAAAAAATTTAAAAAGAAGACAGATTTGCTTTGATATAGCAGAGGAAAGGAATGTGCAGCCCATTCAAATCGCTTTAGCATACGTATTGCATAAATCAGATTTAATTTTTCCGCTGATTGGACCAAGAACGATTTTTGAATCTAACAGCTCCATTCAAGCTACTCAAATTGAATTAACAATCAAAGAACTGCAAGCGCTTGCTCAAGATTAATACTGGCTTCTAAAAAGATATTCTCTGAAGAGGACCCAATATGAATTCTGTATGACCCTTTTCTTATTTGCCAAGTATTTGTTTCTACTGACCAATAGGAAAAATTTCTAGCATTAAGCATGATTTCCATCTTTTGAATTTGATTTGCTCCTATTTCCTCTTTTACAAAACCTTGTAAAGTTTTGCAGGGCTCATCTTGCTGAGCTTCTGCAAAGCTCACGTAACATTGAGCTATTTCTAATCCAGAAATATCTCC
>JAQWJG010000038.1 GCA_029248485.1 SAR86 cluster bacterium
AATAGCATAGCTGGTATAACTCTGGGAGGATTATAGATTTTTTTTCGCCTGACACAATACCTTTGCAATAGTTCATTAAAAAACAAACCCCAAAAAAAAAAAATTCAAATACATTTTTTTACATACTTTAGATAAGTAGGTTGTATTTCCTGCTATATAATAATTTCTATTAAATCTTACAACATGATTAATACCTATGATGTTAAAAAATAAAAAAATTCTAATTGCAGGACTTGCCAATAAGCACTCTATTGCAGCTGGTATAGCGCATGCAATGCATGCTCAAGGTGCTGAGCTTGCTTTCACCTATCAAAGCGAAAGATTAAAGGGGAATGTAGAAAAAATTGCTTCTGAGCTTGGTTCAGATCTATTATTTCAATGTGATGTGGCTTCTGATGAAAGTATTGCAAATATGTACCAAGAGCTTTCAACAAAATGGAAATCTTTTGATGGCTTTGTGCACTCTATCGGGTTTGCGCCAGCTAACGAATTAGAGGGTAACTTTGTTGATGCTGCTACCAGAGAAGGCTTCCAAATAGCTCATGACATAAGCTCATACAGTTTTACTGCTATGGCTAAAGGCGCTAAGCCCATGTTAAATGAAAATGCTGCACTATTAACGTTGACTTATTTAGGCTCTATGCAATCTTTGCCTAACTACAATGTTATGGGCCTTGCAAAAGCAAGTTTAGAAGCAAACACTAGATTTCTTGCTGCTGCAATGGGGCCTGATGGTATAAGAGTTAATGCTATTTCAGCTGGGCCCATAAAGACTCTTGCTGCAATGGGAGTGAAAAACTTTAGAAAAATGTTGACGAACTATGCAAATAGAGCTCCCTTAAGAAGAGCAGTTACAACTCTTGAAGTTGGCAATGTTGCTGCATTCTTGTGTTCAGACCTGGCAAGTGGGGTAACTGGTGAAATTACCTATGTCGATGGGGGATTTAATACGGCAGCTATGTCAATAGAAGAGTACGCTGATTAATTACTGGTTAAGTTTTTTAATCGAACTTTTTGCCCTTCCTTAAAAGCTCGATCTATGAAGCCAGAAAATTGCTGAGTTAAGCTTTCATTATAAAACCCTTCATATTGCTCTGTGGTCTCACCTAGCTCAGCCATTGTGGGTATGGTTTCATTAGATGTTTTAGCCCAATAACGATCTCCATTAAAAGCTTCAGCTGAAACTAGTGTGCCTATAGGAGATTCAAAAGCTGAGTTAATAATTTCTGATGGAAGCAATGAAGAGAATCTTTTGACATTTTTAAAGCTCTCTTTTGTAAAGCCATTTTCATTTGGCAGCATCACTTCTCCTTGAATAACTGCTTCTGCATCATTGGCAAAGCTATTAATTATCATATTTGCTTTATTCAAACGAACTTCTTTAATTGCCTGATCAGCAACCTCAATAAAAGGCTGAACGGTTGGTTGAATTGACTGAGTCATAAGAACAAACGCATAACTTTCTTCGCCTTCGAAGATTTGAATGGTGTTAGGCAAAAACGAAGGATCAAATAATTCTGAGGATGAAACATCGCTGAAACCAGCAAACTCAATGCCATCAATATCCTTTAATCCAGTTACCTGAATAGAAATATCAACTGAATTAGCCAGCTCATTGATACTGATACCCTCAAGCACCATTGATTCTAAGTTTAAAAAATCATCCTCCATGAGCGCCAATGCTTCTGCTTCAATCAGCTCATTTACTAACTGTTGTGAGATTTCAGTTTTGGTTTTAATTTGAGGTTGAATAACTTCAGTTAATTTTAGAATATGAAATGAATCTTCAAGCTCTATAATTGAACTAATTGAATTGAGTTGCATTGACGGAATTGCGTTCTCAAATTCTTCTGGGAAGGCATCTCCGGATGATAACCCTAAATCACCACCAGAATCTTTTGAAGCAAGATCATCAGTCGATTCAAAAACAGCATCTTCAAATGAAATTTTTTGTGACTGCAGGCGATCAAATATAGAACTAATTTTCTCATATGCCAGGGATGGGCTTTCGTAATTTGATTTTTCAATCATCAAATGTGAAATTCTATTTTGCAGCTGGCTCTCTGCTTCACTTAGGTAGTCAGCATATGCCTCATCAATGAAATCCTCAGGAACTTCAACCTGCTTTTTATAAGCGTCATAAGTTAGGACAAAATATGAAAAATCTCTTTTTTCTTTGGAGAGAAATATAAATTGGTTATTGTTATAAAACTCTTGGCCCTCTTCTAGACCGGCTTCTTGTTCACCAACCAAGATCTCTTTATTAATTTTTATAAAATCTATATCTCTTGAAGTTTCAAGCATTGATGCTAATGAATTCAAATCACTTTGTAATGGAAAAGCTGTTACCCCCATTGCAGAGACAAGTTTTTCTATCGTAAGGGTCTCTTGCACAAGAGCGATATATTCTTCAGGAGTCCAGCCATTTGATCTAATAGTAGATTCAAAAAGAGTTTGATCAAAGCCGTTTTCGCCTTGAAACCCCTCAAGATTAATAATTTCTTGTTTTGCTATTTTTTCAGGCACCATAAGACCAAGATTTCTTGCTTGAGAAAGAAGAGTCTTTTGGTTAATAATCTCATTTTTAATCAAACCTAAAGAGACTTCTTCATCCAAATCATCTAATGAAAACTCTTCCCCATACATTGTCTGCAGTCTTTGGGATACTTGACCAGTTGCAATGCTGACATCCATTTGAGTAACAGGCTCGCCATTTACAGTTCCAAAACTAGTAAAAGTTGTACCAAATGAAGTTGAGCCAAAAAAAATAAAAGGTATTGCGAGGAGAATCGCAATCACTATTACTCTTTTGCCTGATAAGAAGTTTCTAAGTAACTCTAACATTCGTAATGCATCCTATTTAAAAGCTAACAATCATACATAAAAAAAGGGTGCTTATGCACCCTTTTTTATGACTTTAAATCTAAAGCTAATTAAGAATTCTTAACTTTATCTTTTAATCCTTTACCAGCCTTAAAGCCTGGAACTTTTGATGCTGCAATATGCATTGAAGCACCTGTTTGTGGGTTTCTACCTTCTCTAGCAGCTCTATGTCTTACTGAAAAAGTTCCAAAACCTACAAGCGAAACTGTATCGCCTTTACCTAACGCATCACCGATTGAATCTAAAACCGCATCAACAGCTCTTCCAGCTGAAGCTTTGGTAACATCTGCTGATGAAGCAACTGCATCTACTAAGTCTGATTTATTCATTGAATTCTCCTCTGGTTAATTAATGTACCTAAGCCTATGAAAAGCCATCACAGAGGAAATGTCAAGCTTTAAAACCTATTCTAATGGGGTTTTCTAGAAGTTGCTCTCGAGGTTAATTCTTTTTGTTTGCTGAGACTTTTAGAGCTTCTTCTTTTTTTAATGGGTTTTGGTTCTGAGGTTAGAGCATGTGTTATTGCCTCATCGACCCATCTTACTGGAAGAATTTCTAATGCATGTGTAATCTGAGATGGGATCTCTCTCAAGTCAGCAGCATTATCTTCAGGAATGATAACCCTCTTGATTCCTCCTCGTTTCGCGGCCAGAAGCTTTTCTTTGAGGCCACCTATCTTTGTTACTTGACCATGAAGAGTTATTTCACCTGTCATAGCAGTGTCTGAACGCACAGGTATTCCAGTGAAAACAGAAATCAAGGCTGTACACATCCCAACCCCTGCACTGGGACCGTCTTTGGGAGTGGCGCCATCGGGAACATGAATATGGACATCAAATTTTTCATAAAAATTGGTTGGAATACCAAGCTTATCTGATCTTGACCTTACCACTGTCAATGCTGCCTGAATAGACTCCTGCATCACATCACCTAAAGAGCCTGTTTTTATTACTTGCCCTTTACCAGGAACATAAGATGACTCTATGGTCAGAAGCTCTCCCCCCACTTCAGTCCATGCTAGTCCTGCAACCTTGCCGACTATATCTTCAACATCAGCTTCACCAAATTTAAATTTAGGAACGCCACAATATTTTTCTAAATTCTTTGGCGTGATATTAATGGAGGATTTTATCTTCCTTGGATCTGCGAGCACTCTTTCTTTGACTGATTTTCTAAAAATTTTTGCAATCTGTCTTTCAAGGCCACGGACTCCAGCCTCTCGTGTGTAGTGTCGA
This sequence comes from SAR86 cluster bacterium, assembly GCA_029248485.1. Next base: position 4,119 of record JAQWJG010000038.1, read on the forward strand.
ACAATATCTAAAATAGACTTATCATTTAGTTTAACCTCTGCTTCTTCAAGCCCATTTCTTTCGAGCTGTTTAGGTATTAAGTATTGCTTTGCTATATTTAATTTTTCATCCTCTATATAGCCAGGTAACCTAATAATCTCCATCCGATCAAGTAGTGGGCCAGGTATATTAAGACTGTTTGCAGTACACACAAACATTACCTCAGAAAGATCAAAATCGACTTCTAGGTAATGATCTGAAAAAGTATTATTTTGTTCTGGATCTAAAACTTCTAATAGTGCTGAGGCAGGATCTCCTCGATGATCCATGCCCATTTTGTCAATTTCATCTAACAAAAATAGTGGATTTTTTACTTCAACCTTCGAAAGCTTTTGAACAATCTTTCCAGGCATAGATCCTATGTATGTTCTTCGATGTCCTCTTATCTCCGCCTCATCTCTTACACCACCCAATGACATTCGTGCAAACTTTCTATTCGTTGCTCTTGCGATCGATTTCCCAAGCGAGGTTTTGCCCACACCAGGAGGACCTACCAAACACAGAACTGGTGCTTTGAGTTTTTTAACTCTTTGCTGAACTGCTAAATATTCTAAGATTCTTTCCTTGACCTCGTCCAAACCAAAGTGATCTTCATTAAGGATTTCTATTGCTGAATTTAAATTTGATTTAACTTTGCTTCTTTTCTTCCAAGGAATAGCGGTTAACCAATCTAAGTATGAGCGAACAACTGACGCCTCTGCAGACATGGGAGACATCTGCTTGAACTTGGTAAATTCATTGTTTGCTTTTTTCAATGCTTCTTTTGACATACCGGCATTAGCAATGTCTTCTTCTAACTGCGAAATTTCATCTCCCTCTTCACTGATATCCCCCAACTCTTTTTGCGCTGCTTTTATTTGTTCATTTAAATAGTACTCGCGTTGGGATTTTTCCATCTGCCCTTTGACTCTATTTCGAATTCTTTTATCGACATCCATAACATCAAGTTGAGACTCGATAAAAGCTATAAGAATTTCAGCTCTGAGTTGGAAGTCAGCAGTTTCCAGAATCTCTTGTTTTTGCTTAATTTCCATCGGCAGATGACCAGCTATTGAGTCAATGATTCTTGATAAATCATCCAAAGCATCAATTGATGCCAAGACTTCTGGAGCAATTTTCTTTGTAATCTTGATAAAATCATGGAACTTAGCTTTAATAAATCTTGCTAGATTTTCTCCATCCTTGTCGTCAATAGAGGGCTCTGCAATAAGACTCACTCTTACTTTAGAGAATTTTGCATCTGATTCTAATGAGTCCATGTGAGCCCTGTGCGAGCCTTCAACCAAGACCTTTACAGTTCCATCTGGAAGTTTTATTAATTGCAGAATATTGGCAATAGTTGCAACCTTAAATAAATCATCAAACAAGGGTGCGTCTAAGGAACCATCTTTTTGAGTGGCTAAGATAATTTTCTTTTCACCAGCCATTGCTGCATTCAATGCATTGATGGATTTATTCCTGCCTACAAATAGTGTTGATACTACCCCTGGAAATACAACGACGTCTCTAAGAGGGATAAGTGGAAGATCATATTTAATAGTAGCCATATAAATATAATGAGGGAGAATTAATTAAATTCAACCAGCAGAAGAAGATTTTTTCTTAGGAGATTTATATACCTTGATTGGATCTGTTGAATGCAAGACAGAATTCTCATCGACTATTACTTTTTCTAAATCAATATTTGGAAGTTCAAACATTGTATCCATTAAAAGTTCTTCCATGATTGATCGTAAGCCTCTTGCGCCAGTTTTTCTCTTGAGAGCTTTCTTTGCTATCTCAAGCAAGGCTTCGGTTCGAAAATCTAATTCGACCTCATCGATATCGAACAAGTATTTGTATTGATTAACCAATGCGTTTTTTGGCTCTTGAAGGATTCTGACGAGCGCTGCCTCATCCAGTTCATGCAAAGTTGAGATCACTGGCAGCCTTCCAACAAATTCCGGAATCAAGCCATATTTCACTAAATCTTCTGGCTCTAAAGTTTCTACAATTGATGCAACAGATGCCTGAGTATCTTTCACAGAAGCGCCGAAACCAATACCAGATTTATCTGTTCTATGCTTAATAACTTCATCAATACCAGAAAATGCTCCGCCACAAATAAATAATATATTGGAGGTATCAATCTGAATAAATTCTTGCTGAGGATGTTTTCTTCCTCCTTGAGGAGGAATTGATGCAACCGTCCCTTCTATTAATTTCAGTAAAGCTTGTTGAACGCCCTCACCAGAAACATCTCTAGTGATAGAGGGGTTGTCTGATTTACGGGCAATCTTATCGATCTCGTCAATATAAACAATTCCTAGAGCAGCTTTGTCAGGATCATAATCACATTTTTGGAGAAGCTTCTGAATAATGTTCTCGACATCTTCACCAACATATCCAGCTTCAGTTAAGGTGGTTGCATCCGCAATAGTAAATGGAACATTGAGAACTCTTGCCAAAGTTTGTGCTAAAAGTGTTTTACCGCTGCCGGTTGGTCCAAGCAATAAAACATTACTTTTTTGTAGCTCTATCTCATCTTTTTTAGCATTAGATCTGAGTCTTTTGTAGTGGTTGTATACTGCAACAGAAAGAGTTTTTTTCGCTTTTTCCTGCCCGATCACATAATCATCTAGTTGTTTAAATATCTCTAAAGGGGATGGCAAGACATCAAGAACTTCTTCATCTTCAGCTTTAACCTCCTCTTCAATAATGTCATTACAAAGATCAACACATTCGTCACAAATATAAACACTTGGTCCGGCAATTAGTTTACGAACTTCTTCTTGGCCTTTACCACAGAAGGTACAAGATAATTTATTGTTGTCTTTATTTTCCATTCGTAGTTGGTCTTCTTTCTAAAATTTCATCGATTATGCCATAGGTCTTGGCTTCCTTAGCATTAAGAAAATTATCTCTATCTGTATCCTGTTCAACTTTCTTTAAAGTTTTACCGGTATGCTTGGAGAGAATTTCGTTAACTTTTTGTTTAACCAACAGCATTTCTTTGGCATGAATTTCAAAGTCAGAAGCTTGGCCTTGAAAACCTCCCAAAGGTTGATGAATCATGATTCGAGAATTTGTTAAAGCGAATCTTTTGCCTTTTGCTCCTCCAGCGAGTAAAAGCGATCCCATGCTTGCAGCCTGACCAATACACAATGTTGAAACCTCTGGCGCAATAAATTGCATGGTGTCATAGATAGCTAGTCCAGACGAAATTACGCCTCCAGGTGAATTAATGTAAATACTAATATCTTTTTCAGGATTTTCTGATTCTAGAAATAGAAGCTGAGCAACGACTAAATTAGAAATATAATCATCAATTGGGCCAGATAAAAAAATGATTCTTTCCTTTAAAAGTCGTGAATAAATATCAAAAGCCCGCTCCCCACGAGGAGTCTGCTCTACAACCATTGGGACCAAGCCAGAATTTATTTTTTCCATAGTAATTTTTATTTATTTGCCAGTTCTGAAAATTTTATCACCTTTACCTTAGATTTAAGGGCAGAATCTAGTTTTTCAATGAGCAAGTTTTCCAAAATAACCATTCTATATTGATCTAGCTGCTGAGGCTGACTTTGAATCCAAGATCGAAATTGATCAGCATCTTTATATTTTTCTGCCTCCTCATCGATAAAAGCATTTAAATCTTCCTCTTTAACTTCAAGCTCATATTTTTGGATTAGGGCTGAAAACAAAAGATCTAACCTCACTCTTTTTTCAGCATTTTCTTTAAAATCCTCAATTGGAAAAAGATCCTCAGGAGCATTTTCAGCGGTTTGACCCATTCGCATCAATGAATCCTTACGCATTAATTCTGCCTGCTCATTTACTGTGGCATTGGGAACTTTAAAATCATTGCTTTGAAGAAGTGTTTCATAAATAGATTCCTTAGTGAGAGATTTCTCCTGCTGTGCTATTTCTCCCTCCATGCGTTTTGAAATCTCTGAGCGAAAAGTTTTTTCATCAGACACATCTTCCATTGCAAGTTTCTCAAAAAGCTCTTTATCTATTTTGGCTTTATGCATCTCTTGTACCTCATGGACAGTGATAAAGAATTCAGTCTCCTTGCCAGCTAGGTCTTTCTTAAAATAATCCTCAGGAAAATTTGTTTTGAATGAAAAGCTTTCTCCAGATTTCTTTCCAACTAAGTTATCCTCAAACCCTGGGATCATGGATTTTGAACCTAATACCAATTTAAAATCTTTAGATTCATTTCCTTCAAAACCCTCACCGTCAATTTTTCCTTCAAAATCAATAACCACTTGATCTTTTTCTTGAGCAACTCTCTCAACTTTTTGCCATTCGCAATACCTTTCTAAAATATCATCTATAGCAAGATCAATGTCTGAATCATCTAGAGTAATTTCAGATTTTTCAAAACTTTTCCATCGAGAGAGCTTTGGTTTAATTTCAGGAAAAACTTCAAACACAGCTGAATAGGAAATAGGTTTGATTGGATCCTCACTCTCAATGCTTATTGCTGGAGAAGATGCAGGCTTGATATCTTGCTCTTGAAGTTCCTTGGGATAACTCTCTTGAATGAGCTCATTTAAGACTTCGTAGTGAATTGAATCCCCATATCGTTGTTTAAGCACATCGTTAGGAACGTGACCCTTTCTAAAACCGTCAAGTTTAGCGGTGGATTTAATCTTTGAAAGTTTACCGCTATATTTGTTTTCATAATCCTCAACAGGAACTGAAACAGTTAACTTGCGCTCTAGATCTTTAAGTTTTTTTAATTTGCTACTCATGTTATTTATCTAATTTTAAATGGGGCGAGCGATGGGGTTCGAACCCACGGCCTCCGGAGCCACAATCCAGCGCTCTAACCAACTGAGCTACGCCCGCCAAGAAACGAAACATTATAGATGTAAAAAGCATATAATAATATTTTTTAGGGGGGATATTTTGGTAAACCAAGATTTTTTAAAAAGTACGAATAAACTATTCGATCAAGCATTAAGCTATACAGATATTTCACCAGATTTAGCCACGAGAATTAGAGTCTCTAATTCAACTTACACAATAAATTTTGGTGTAAAACTTAGAGACGAAATACACACTTTTACAGGATGGCGTTCCGTCCATTCAGAGCACTTTGAACCTGCTAAAGGGGGAATTCGATATGACATCAATGCTTCTCAAGAAGAAGTAGAGGCTCTGGCTGCTCTGATGACTTACAAATGCGCAATTATAGAGGTGCCCTATGGCGGCTCCAAAGGTGCTTTAAAAATCAATCCAAAGGACTGGACCAAAGCTGAGATTGAAAAAATTACCAGAAGATTTGCCCAAGAACTTATTAAACGTGATTTGATACACCCCGCTCAAAATGTCCCGGCACCAGATGTGGGAACAAGTGCCGATGAAATGGCTTGGATAGCAGATGAGTATAGACGCATTCACCCCACGGACATCAATGCCCTGGCATGTGTTACTGGAAAACCAACCACAAAAGGGGGGCTTGTTGGACGATCAGAGGCAACTGGAAGAGGCGTTCAGTACATAGTAAAAGAATTTTTCCGACATGAAGACGATTGTTTAAAAGCAGGCTTTAAAGGTGGCCTAAAAGATAAAAAAGTCTCCATACAAGGCCTAGGAAATGTTGGGTATCATGCTGCAAAGTTTTTGCAAGAAGAAGACGAATGTAAAATTATTTGCGTGATGGAGCGCAATGGAGCTATCACTAATCCAGATGGATTAAATGTAGAAAAAATAAAAGCATATCTCTCTGAACATGGAACTTTTGAAGGTTGCAGCGAAGGCAAGTTTGAAAGTAACTCGTCAGATTTCTTATCCATGAAATGCGACATTCTCATTCCAGCAGCAAGAGAAAATGTAATTAATGAGTCGAATGCTCAAGAAATAAAAGCCAAGCTAATTGTTGAGGCGGCCAATGGCCCTATTACTTTTGAGGCAGATGAGCTGTTAAATGAACGTAATGTAATCATTATCCCAGATATCATGGCTAATGCTGGAGGGGTAGCGGTTAGCTACTTTGAATGGATCCGAAATATCAGGCATATTCGGTTTGGTAGGCTAGAAAAAAGGAGGAATGCATTTCAATTTGATACGCTCATTTCAGCAATTGAAACTATGACTGGAAAAGATATGCCGGAAAAATTTAAAGAGCAATTTATAGAAGGAGTCAATGAGATAGATTTAGTCAGATCTGGGCTTGACGACATGATAAGTGAAGCCTATCAAAAAGTCAGACAGAGCATGGTTGAAAATAATATTCCTAATTTGCGCACTGCAGCATACAAAGTAGCATTAGATAGAATTGCTACTAGCTATGAATCAATTGGCTTATAAAAATCTAGGGAAAAATATTTCCATTATTTTTTAATGGATCCCAGAGCTCAAACTTTTGCATGGCTTGAGTAAATAAATCGCTCTTTTCAAAATAATTCAGTAAGGCAATTACTTTGGTAAAGTTTTGATCAAAAAACCAATCAGAGTTAGCAATTTTGCATTGCCGAATAAACGGCAGGATTGAAATATCCAAGAGACTGATTTGTTTCCCAAAAATCCATGGGTTGGGATTTATATGAGCTTCTAAGTTTTCAAGGATCACTTTGCATTCTTCTTGGTGTTCAAGTGGGTCCACCTCATACCTAGATGAGTATTTATATCTATCAAGATGATGTTTAAATTTTGAGTCAAATAATTGAATAAGCTCTTGGGATGAAAGTTCTTCTTGTGCAGTGTAATTATGAACATTGGGGACAGGAGATTCCATGGCCCATGAAATAATATCCAAGCTTTCATCAAGAACCTTATCGGGAAATTGCAATACAGGAACAGTACCCTTAGAAGAAACTTGTAACATTTGATCAGGTTTATCTTTCAGCAAAATCTCTCTTAATTCGCATTTTTTTGAGGCCAAAATCAAAGCCATGCGAGCCCGCATAGCATAAGGACATCTTCTAAAACTATAGAGTATTGGCAAAGTCATTTTTTGCTTGATTGTAAAGTTGCGCCAATATGTTTTTCATTTCTTAGTTTGGCTAAATCAACTTGTTTTTGTCTATCGGCATAACGCTTTTTTTGATCAGGAGTTTTTTTATTAAAGCAGTTTGGACAACTCACCCCCCTTTCATACTCTGACTCCAGTTTATCTGCTTGTGTAATAGGCATCCTGCAGCCGTGGCACATATCATAAGAGCCAACTTCCAAATTGTGATTGAGGGCCACTCGATCATCGAAAACAAAACACTCGCCCTGCCATAATGAATTTTTTTTATCCACTTTTTCCATGTAATTTAAAATGCCACCTTGCAGATGATAAATATTACTAAAGCCTTTTGCTTTCATTAAAGAGGATGCTTTTTCACAACGAATGCCGCCAGTGCAAAACATGGCTACTTTTTTATTTTTATCAACACCAGAAGATTCAAGGCTCTCAAGCCAATCAGGGAATTCTCTAAAATTTGTGGTTTCTGGTTGTACAGATTTTTTAAAAGTACCAATCGAAACCTCATATGTGTTTCTGGTATCTAAAACCAAAACATCCTCTTGAGAAATTAAATGATTCCAATCTTTAGGTTGAACATATTTACCTACGATTTTTGATGGGTCGGCTAAGTTATTGCCAATACTAACAATCTCATTTTTTAATTTAACCTTTAACCTAGGAAATGGATCGTCTATACAAGAGGAGGTTTTAAAGTTCTGGGGCACATAAAGATCTTGAGATTGAAGAAAATTTTTAAATTCTTCAATACCTGCTTCGGTCCCTGCAACAGTTCCATTTACTCCCTCTTGAGCTAGAAGAACTGTGCCCTTAATGCTCTCTTTTTGTAGAAATTTAGTGAATGTCATTTGCAGCTCTTCTATATTTGTTAATTCTGCGAAAGCATAGAAAGCAGCTACTTTAAAAAAATTTGTATTCATTTGCCTGATTCAATATATATTTATATAAAGTTCCTTCATATATCTATGAAAAAGAAAACTAAAAATAGAATTTACACATTCATAATATCTTTGTTCATATTTTACTATATGTTCGGTCGATACTTTTAGCTTTTAAACTGGGTGTGTTTTAAGGCGAATCTAAAGCAATAATAATGGCGCGCCTGAAGAGATTCGAACTCCTGACCCACGGTTTAGAAAACCGTTGCTCTATCCAGCTGAGCTACAGGCGCACTGGTCGGGGTAGTAAGATTCGAACTTACGACCACTCGCTCCCAAAGCGAGTGCGCTACCA
>JAQWJG010000039.1 GCA_029248485.1 SAR86 cluster bacterium
GGTGTTTGAAGAGTACACTCAAGCTGAGCGCTCAACTTCAGCTAACTATGGAGGTACAGGCTTAGGTTTACCAATTTCCAAGAAATTTGCTGAAATGATGGGCGGAGACGTAATCGTGACCAGCGAAGAAGGCGTTGGATCAGTATTCACTATGTCTGTTCCAAGAGAGTGCCCTGAATACAACGAGGATGAGGTTGAAGGCAATGTAATTAATCTAGATGAACAAGATAATTTAGTTGTATTGGTAGATGATGATGTGGCAATGCATGATTTAATTAAAAGAACTATTTCAAAATTAAATCTTACCCTTCTGGGAGCCACAAACAGTGAAAAAGGAATGGAGCTTATCCGGGAAGTTAAACCAAAATTAATATTACTTGATGTTTTGATGCCCGGGCGAGATGGTTGGTCTCTTCTGAAAGAATGTAAAACTGATAAAGATTTAAAAGATATACCAGTGATTATGATCAGTCAGCTTAATCAATCTAATCTTGCTTCCTCTCTTGGAGCTAATGATTATCTGACTAAACCAATCGATAGATCCCATTTTATAAATACCCTCAAAAGAATACTAGGCAATGATACTCAAGATAAAAAAGTGCTAGTGATTGACGATGATAAAGATGTCAGAGAGCTTCTATCCAGGCTGCTTAAGGACGCTGGGTACAGACCTATAGATGCGAGAGATGGAAAAGAAGGTTTGGAGAGGACAAAAGATGAGCCAGCATTGATCATCCTAGATCTTGAGATGCCCAGGATGGATGGTTTTGAATTTTTAGATAACTACATAAAGGATGTTCCTGAAGAAAAAAGAGCTCCTGTACTTGTATTCTCAGGCAAGGATTTGACTGACGTTCAGGAAGACTTACTAAAAGAAAGAGTTGTAGGACTGGTAAAAAAAGATGATGTTTCTATGGATAATCTTTCAAAAATGATTCAAGGGATTGTAAAAAGTTAAGATCCTACAAACGCCTCAATTTTTCCAAGCAATCTTTTGAAATCTACAGGCTTGGTATCAAAGTCGTCAGCTCCACACTCTAATGCTTTTTGCTTGTCTGATTCTAAAGCATGAGCAGTTAATGCAATAATCGGTATAGAGCTAATAGATTCGTCAGCCTTGGCTTGTATGGTGGCTTCCCATCCATCTAAAACTGGCAAACCCATATCCATTAGAACAAGGTCGGGAGACTCATTACGCATCATTTCAAGACCAGCCTGACCGTCAAAAGCCATAATAATTTCATACCCACGTCGTGATAGTCTGCGAGATAACATATCTCGATTCATTTCATTGTCTTCAACATAAAGTAACTTTGCCATTTTATTAGTCTCCTACTAATTCTGTATCTATTAATTTAAATCTATTCCTACCGTCTTTTTTGGCCTCATAAAGCCTCTCATCAGCTTTGTTCGTTAGATCAGCAGATGTTTCAGTTTCTGTAGAAAAGGCAACACCGCCACTAGAGCTGACTTTAATATCTGTACCATCAAAGTTAACAACATTGCTATTAATTTTTTTAATTAACTTGGTACAAAATTCTTTGGCTTGATCTGGATCAAGATAAAGAATTGCCAAAAACTCTTCTCCCCCTATTCTACCAACTATGTTTGGTGAGGAAATCTCTGTTTGTAACAATTGTGCAAAAGATATCAAGACTGCATCTCCACCTGCATGACCATAGTTATCATTGACTTGCTTAAAGAAATCAATATCAAACATGATCGTTGCAAATTGTCGGTCTTTTGATTGCTTTGAATTTTCCATAGCTTCATCTAAGGCTTCAAAAATTACTCTTCGATTATAGATGCCTGTTAATTGATCTGTGGTGGCTTGGATGTGTAACTTATTTACAAGCTCCTTTTCGCGTTCACGCCAAAACTTCCTTTCCAAAGCAGCAACCACTTTTGCAAGTAAAATGGTTCCATTAATGGGCTTGGGAAGATAATCTTGAGCCCCTAATTGGATGCACTTTGAGATACTATCTACATCATTAAACGCAGAAACCATGATTACAGGTAATGATTCTGAGTTATGCTCTTTCCTAAAAGTTTTCAATAATTCTAAACCATTGATATCTGGCAATATTACATCTAATAAAATTAAGTCAGGAGTTTTTTTAAATACCTCTGTTATAGCTGTATTACCATCGTATGCTGTTCTGCATGATAAGCCTTGCATGGATAAGCGCCTTTGAAGAACCTCGCAATTTGTTACATTGTCATCAACAATCAAAATATCAGATTCCTTTATTTCATCTCCAAGAGTTATGGAGTACTCAATATCACCCAATGACTTAAATAGCGCTTCTGCTGACTCTAATTGGTTGGATGAGTTATCATTCTTAGGATCGATTGCCTCCCCTCTTATGTAATCTACAAAATTTTCTATTGCGGTTTCTGTTTCTCTTGCGAGATTGATGATTTGTTGAAAATCTTCCAAGGTGCTCTCCTCAAGATCATCCTCGTAATCTTCCATCAATATTTCACTGTATCCAATAATTGCGTTAAGCGGAGTTCTTAAATTGTGACGAAGCTCAGAGTATTCTTCAGGTGATTTTTTTGAAGAGTCAGCATTTGCTCCCGTGTTTTGCACAAAAGCAACTTCATATTGATCAATTAATTTAGAGCAAGATGATTTAATTTGCTCAACCTCATCCTCAGATTGAAGCTCAGCATCATTCAGCACTTTCTCGACCATATCAACATAATCAAATATGGCATTGGCTGGAGTAATAAAGTCCTGTTTGATTTGAGTAAGGACAATTTCTTCAGCACCTTTGGAAGTTTCTTTTGGAGTAAGCTTATCCATGATTTAAGTTTCCTTTTTATTAAATGAATCTAAAAAGTCTGGGCGGTGCATTAAATAGCCTTGGCCAATTTGACAGCCAAGGTCTAACATCATTTTCTTATCTTCTTCCGTCTCAATCCCCTCGCCAATCATCTCTAATTGGAGATCCTCACAAACCTCTGAGACAAAGCTAATGAGTCTAGCTGTGGCTGGATCTGCAACATTAAACGTAAAATGTTTGTCTAATTTAACAACATCAATAGGCAGGTCTCTTACATATTTTAATGACGCATAACCAGCTCCAAAGTCATCTAAGGCGATCTTGATTCCTTTGTCTTTTAAAATACGTAAAGATTCTGATGCAACATTGATGTCTGCAAGTTCAGCCGTTTCTGTAACTTCCAAACCAAATTGATCAGGCTCAAGCTTATGTTTTTCAACGAAATCTGTGAATATTGAACAAAACTCAGGATGCATGATTGTATGAGCTGAAACATTTAAATATAGAGTTGCATCTTTAAATCCTATTTCCTCTTTAATAGCAAAAAATTTTTCTAACTGAACAAGAGACTCTAAAACAACCAAAGAGAATAAACTTTCTCCTTCAATTTGAGGAATTATTTGATCATTAGGCAAATAGCCTCCCTTACCATCTTGAAGTCTTAGCAAGGCCTCGATACCAGTCACTTCATTTGTTTCAAGGTTTACTTGCTTTTGATAAGCCAATTCAATTCGCTTATGCTCAATACAGTCAATAGTTTGCCTCAGAGCATCAAGACCAGATCTTGATGAACACAATAGCTCAATCAACATAATTCCATTAGAAACATCAACAGGAATCATATGCACTCTTGTTCTCATGAAAAAGTTAATTTCTCTTAAAGAGATCTCGATAGGTGTATCGTAATAAAGAGCAATGGAGTCTAAATCACCGAAATTATTGGTGATTTTTTCATCAATTCTTACAACGGAAAGCTCCTCCAATGAATCTAAATTAAAAATATAATTAGCAGCAATATTTGCCCAAGCAATAGAACCATCTAACTCATAAATAATGTATGGACTTGGATGATGCTGGAGAGATTTTGTTAAGTAATTTAGCTCTTGATCAGTCTGCATCTTTATTTAGCCGTAGAGTTTACTTTGTTTAATTTGCTCATCTACAAGCTCGACAAAATCTTCTGCAAATGTAATTTTTATAAATTCCCATATCTCAAGGTGTTTAGGCTCTTTAAAAAGAGTTTTAAAGGATATTAACATTGCTGTCCACTCGTCTTCATCAAGCATTCCTATCTTAAATTGATAGAATTGATTTTCTCTTGCTCGTAACATAACACTAAAATAAGTGAGGTATACAGCATTCTCTTCTTTGGTTAGCTCTTCGTTATTCCTGAGCTTTATTTTTGTATCAACAAGAATAGGTTTCATTCCAGCAAGAGCCACTTTTTGATGTGAATCAGCGATATTTTGCCTAGCATTTGCACGCGCAACTCTATTTTGTTCTCTTAATTCTGTGACCAAAAAATAAACTGTAACAAGCACAGTAAATGGTCCAACAGTTTGAAGAACTAATATAATTGTTTCAAAATTCACTTGAGTGCTAAATGTGTTTATTTATAACATTAATATAAGGTTTTTTTACAGGTCGGTAAAGAAACTTGGGGGATATAAAAAAATATTTCTAACGTATAATGCTTACGTGCGCCCGTAGCTCAGCTGGATAGAGTACTTGGCTACGAACCAAGGGGTCGGGAGTTCGAATCTCTCCGGGTGCGCCAGTTTTTATTTAGGGTTATAAAACTTTAGAGTTGAGTCTTTGATAGAAAACAATCTAACTAAAAATATATCTTTTATATAATTTTGATATTGACGCCAGGGTGACTTTTTACCTTGTTTAGGCAATTTATCTAGAGCTCTTTGAACATACCCCGAAGTGAAGTCAATATATTCATCATCTACAATTGCATTTGGATCTTCCTCAGGAATGCAAGTTGTTACTCCCTGCTTATCCATTTGATTTAAAAGTCTGCATACATACTCACAGGTAAGATCAGCTCTTAGAGTCCACGAAGCATTCACATAACCAAAAGAAAATGCAAGATTTGGTACTCCGCTTAACATCATTCCTTTGTATGAGAGTTTGTTATGAGGTTCAACTCTAATCTGATCAACCGATACCTCAATATCATTTAAAGCATTAATCTCTATACCTGTAGCAGAAACAATAATATCTGCCTCAATCAATTCGCCCGACTGAACAAAGATTCCTTTCTCATCAAATCTATCAATAACGTCAGTAACAACTGAAGCTTGACCATCTTTAATTGAATTAAAGAGGTCACTATCTGGGACAAGACACATGCGCTGATCCCATGGGTTATACCTTGGGGTAAAGTGTTTTTCTACATCAAAATCATCGCCAAGCTCATCACGGACCATATTGATTAGCCTTTCTTTTACTTTCGCAGGATATTTTCTTGATAAGTAAAAGCCTAAGCTTGTTCTTAGTACATTTTTCCATCTAATTAGAAAATAAGTTAAATGGGTTGGGAATATTTTATTTAATGCATTGCTCCATGAATCTTCTCCAGGAGCTGACACTACATAACTTGGAGATCTTTGTAACATGGTTACATGCTCAGCCTTCTTAGCAATAGCAGGAACTAATGTTACGGCAGTAGCGCCGCTTCCAATAACTACAACTTTTTTATTTGTGTAGTCCATGCTTTCATCCCAAAACTGAGGATGAATAAGCCTACCTTTAAATTCATCTTGATGAGGAAATGTTGGCATGTAAGGCTTGTCATAACTATAGTAGCCGCCACATAGAAATAAGAAGTTACAGGTCATCGACTGTTGCTGGCCATTATTATCGATACTTAATTCCCATACTGATTTTTCAGAAACCCAATTAGATGCAATTACTTTTTGATTAAAAAGTATCTTTTTTCTCAAGTCATATTCATCAACTGTTTCATTGAGATAATCAAAATAGAGGGGCCATCGGCAATTGATTTCTTATGTATCCAAGGTTTAAAACGAAAGCCAAGCGTATGCATGTCAGAGTCAGAGCGAATGCCGGGGTATTTAAATAAATCCCAGGTTCCTCCAAGTGAGTCTCTACCTTCTAGAATCACAAAAGATTTATTTGGACAACTTTTTTGAAGGTTGTAGCCAGCAGCAATTCCAGAAATACCAGCTCCAACCACAATGATATCTTTATGCATTAATATTTCTCATTTACCAGATCTAGATATATCTCTAATTGATTTAAATTCATTTCCATCATACCAATTAGGCCATTGTGTGCTATTTGCCAGTTCATTACTAATATTAAATATCACATCT
>JAQWJG010000042.1 GCA_029248485.1 SAR86 cluster bacterium
AAAGCATCCTGAGCAACTTGTGTTGCTAAAACAGCGTTACGCATATCAATCACAGCAATACCCTCAGCAGCAAAAGCTGGGATGGCTGCAAGCAATGATGCAATTAACAATGGTACAAATAATAATTTTTTCATTTTTAACCCCTTAAATGGTTGTTACATTTTATATCAATTGAAATAAAAAACACTAACTAATCTCTAAAACACTTGTCCAATGGTGAACTGGAATTCTTCAGTTCTATCAAAAGGTCCATCATTAAATGGCTGAGAAAAACTAAAACTCATTGGACCAAATCCTGTAATCCAAGTCACCCCCACTCCAATTGAATATCTTAAATCTTCAACTGATGGCTCAAAACAGTTAATCTGATAGTCCTGACAATCTGTAGAGAAAACGTTACCAAAGTCCAAAAAGAATGCGGACCGCATTGATCTTTGATCTTCGACCATTGGAAGTCTAAAGATAAGCTGAAGACTTCCTTCAACCAAGAAATTCCCGCCAATTGGATCTCTAAGCTGCTGAAAACCATAAGGATTTTGAGCTATCGAATCTGCTACTCCGTCGCCATCGGTATCAATGAGCAAAGGGCATTCTCCTGTTTTTGCATCAAATTCATAGCATGGTGATGGTGTAACCCTTGGGCCTAAAGTATTTGATTCAAAACCTCTTAATGAACGAGGACCTCCTGAATAAAAATTTTCAAAGAAGGGAGTGATTTTGGTGTCTCCATAGGTTCCTGTGTATCCCAACTCACCATCAAACCCAAAAACAAGATTAGCAAAGCCTAGGGGCCGATAAAATTTTTGCCGAATGTTTGTTTTATAATAATTTAGATCGCTGCCAGGAATAGTGGCTTGCAACATAATATCAGTTGAGGAACCGTATGTTGGAAACATGCCTCTGTTTAAAGTAATTCTTGACCATACAGCTTGGGCTTTAAAAACATCAAATACTGTTCCCTCCGATGCAAGAAAATCTGCAATCTCTCTTGACGGAAGTGAGCCTGGATCAATGTCTGTATTATCGAAATTAAGATTTAAACCTATTCTTTGTGTATCACTTATAGGATATCCAAACTGGACACCGCCACCCATGGAATTTGTAAGATAATTTGCAACATTATATTCGCCATAATCAGTTACTCTGTAATACAGACTGTAACCTCTGCTTACACCATCCATTGTAAAATAAGGATCGAAGAATGATACGTTATAGGCTTCCTGATAAACGCTTTTGTTAATTCCTAAATTGAATCTATTTCCTGAACCAAGAAAATTATTATCAGATAAATTTAAACCCAAATTCATACCAAAATCACTATACCCTATTGAGCCTCCAATACTGGAAGTGCTCTCTTCTTCAACAGTAAACTCAATATCAACCTGATCTTCTGTGCCGGGTACAGGAATTGTTTCTACATTTACCTCTTTAAAATAACCCAATCTTTCTAGACGAACTTTCGATCCTTCAATTAAATTATCAGATGCCCATGCGCCCTCAAACTGTCTCATCTCTCTTCGAAGAACCTCATCATTGGTTAAATAATTGCCTGAGAATAAAATCTTTCTTGCATAGGTTCTACTTCCAGGCTGAACAAGGAAGAATAGAGAGACCTTATTATCATCTTGGTTGATTTCAGGATTTCCAGTAACCTCAGCAAAGGTGTAGCCTTCATTCCCCAAAAGATTAACAAAATATTCCTCAATTTGAGTGATCTGTGCTTGCGAATAAATTTGGTCTTTTTGGCTATCAATAACAGGTTGATACAATTGCTCATTTAATGGCATGTCGCCAATAACAGTAACTTCGTCAATTGTGTATTGCTCTCCTTCGCTAATACTCAGGGTTATAAAAATGTCTTTTTTATCTTTTGAGACAGACACCTGAGAAGATTCAATAGAAAATTTTAGATATCCTCTATCAAGATAAAAAGATTCTAAATTTTCTATATCGCCTTGTAATTTTTCTTTTGAATATTTGTTTTTATTTGACAGGAAGGAGTACCACTTGCCTTCCTTAAGCTCGAAGCCCATCATCAGATCTTCATCTGAAAAAAGCTTGTTTCCAATAATGTTAACTTTTTTTATTTTAGTGCTTTCGCCCTCATCAATAATTATCTTCAGCTCAATTGTATTTCTTGGCTTATCTATAGTTTCAATCTCGACACCTGCACCATATCTACCTTGCGAAGCATACTGCCTTACTAGCTCGCTCTTCATACCATTTAATGTAGAGCGCTTGTATACTTGCCCTTCTGCAATACCTGCACCCTCAAGCCCTTTTAATAAATCCTCTGATTTCAAAGCTTTATTACCTTCAAGCTCAATCGCAGAAATGGATGGTCTTTCCAAAACACTTATTATTAATGCATTACCGTCTTTACCAATTTGAATGTCATTAAATTGCGCTGTTGCAAATAATGCTCTTGAGATTTCAGAGACTTTGCCTTGATTCATTTTATCGCCAACACTCACGGGAATGGCAGTAAAAATACTGCCGATAGAAACTCTTTGCAAGCCAACTATCCTTATGTCAGTAATCAGAAATTCATCAAATGCAGAAGCCGATAATGATATAAAAGCAAGAAAATAAAGCGCAATATTTTTCATTTAGATACTATAAAAATTTAGAGATATCGTTAAATACAGCAAAAATCATGAGAAATCCAACTGCAACCCACCCTGACATATAAAATAAGTTTTCCATTTTTTCTGGCATAGGAGATCCTCGAACTGCCTCAATGCCTAGCATCACCAACTGACCGCCATCTAAAACTGGAATTGGCAATAGATTTAAAACACCTAAACTGATGCTTAAGAGAGCCATCAAGTATAAAAATGGCATGAAGCCAGCTTTGGCTGTATCTCCGGCCATCTGCACAATACCAATTGGGCCGCTAAGATTTTGTGTTCCTAAATCCCTAGTAATCATTTTGCCAACAAAAGTAAGGGTCTTAATACTCAAGTTATATGTTTCATAAGCGCCTTTTGACAGTGAAGCAAAATATGATCTTTTTAAACCTGGCATTATTCCAATATATTTTTCTTCCTCACCATTTGCATTTTGTCTTATGCTAAGGGGTACATTTAGGTACAGAGTTTGCTCATCCCTTAAAATTTTTAGATCTAGATCAGAACCTTGGTAATTCTCTAAAAATATCCTTAGATCTTCAAATGATTTAATTGACTGACTGTTCACAGCGAGAATGCGATCATTAACCATTAATTCGCTTTTTGAGGCTTCACTATCTTGAGCAATAACACCCACGGTTGGTTGTAATTTCATAGATAAATCAAAGCCCATAAAATTTTCAGGGGCATTTTGCTCGTTAGGATCTGAGAGGTAATTTTTCACAGGAACTGATACTTTGTGTTCAAATGCACGGGAACCACTTATAAATGTGTACTCAATAATGCCATTCATACCTGATAATGAGAGCAGCTCTAACCTTATATCCTGAAGGCTAGAAACTTGTTTTCCATTAATCGCAGTTAGTATATCTCCTGTCTTTAGATCAGAATTACTCTGAAGGTATTGAGAGGAGATATTAGATACCTCTGGTATAAATTGACGCTCAACAGAATTTACAAAGATTACAGATAGAATTCCAACAGCAAGTATAAAGTTTGCCATAGGGCCTGCCAACATGACGAGCGCTCTTTGCCATTTTGGTTTACTTTCAAATGTATTCTTATTTTGCTCAGGAGTAAGGGGCTGTTGAAGCTCTAATTCCTCCTCAATAGCTTTTTCAGTATGAAATGCCACATATCCACCTAATGGAAGAGCAGATAAGGCAAATTCAGTGCCATGTTTATCAAGTTTTTTATAGATCACTGGACCCATACCTATAGAGAAACGATAGATATGTATATTGCACATCCTTCCAACAATAAAATGCCCAAATTCATGAATGGCAATGAGGACGCCCAGTAAAACTATGGCTGAAATAAGATAAATCATAATATTGAAAAATTTAGTGTAGGGATTTTATCACCTTCTCTGCCTGAATGCGTGCTTGTTTATCATATTCGAATACATCATCTAATGTGCTTACCTTAGAACAAGAGAAGCAATTAAAAGTTCTTTGTATGACTTTATAAATATCAACAAAATAAATATTTTTGTTGACGAAAGCATCTACTGCTACCTCATTCGCAGCATTAAAAATAACACCTAGATTGCCCTTTTTATTACATACTTCTCTTGCAATCTCGAAAATGATCTCCCTTCCATCTGAAATTGGTTCAAATGACAAATTTAATCCAGGGAAATCAATCGGCTCAAAATTAATGGGCAACCTATTTTCTAATCCTAATGCATTGGCAATTGGCACTTCCATATTTGGATTGCTCATCTGAGCTATGGTAGAACCATCAATAAATGTAACCATAGAATGAATAATGCTTTGAGGATGCACAACAATTTCAATTTGAGATTCAGGAATCTGGAAAAGATAGTGTGCCTCGATTAACTCTAAGCATTTATTAACCAAGGTTGCTGAATCAATTGTAATTTTGGTCCCCATGCTCCAAGTGGGATGCTTCAAAGCATCTTGCAATTCAACTGTGCTTAAATCCTGAAATGTTTTCTCTCTAAAGGGACCACCAGAAGCAGTTATAATGATTTTAGAAATTTCACTTAGATCTCTGTATGGAGGCAAGCATTGATGGATGGCATTATGCTCGCTATCTACGGGAATGATTTTTGAATTTTTCGTCTCTGCAAGCGGCATTAAGATATCACCAGCCGCTACAATACTTTCTTTGTTTGCAATAAGCACGGTTTTGCCAGCATCAATAGCAAAGAAACTAGCTTTTAAGCCAGCAAATCCTGAGATTGCTGAAACTACTATGTCTACGCTTGGATTCTGGATTAGGTCCTGTAATTCATCTTCGGTGCTAAGAATATTTGGATATGAATGCAATAAATCATGCGATTTATCAAGATTAGGTTGAGCCACAAAAATATGCTCTGGTCTAAACTCTTTGGCTATTTTATGAGCCTTATCTAAATTGCTATCTAACCCAATGCCTAGCAAACGAAAATCTTCTTTATTTTGCCTAATTACATTGAGGCAACTATCCCCTATGCTGCCGGTTGCTCCCAGTAAAATAATATTTTTCATACCATCAAATGAGTTAATAGAATAAAAATTGGTACAACGGCAATATGTGAATCTAA
>JAQWJG010000056.1 GCA_029248485.1 SAR86 cluster bacterium
TAAATATTATATTGAGGGGCGATATCATAGGAAATGACACCAGCATAAATAGCAGAAGCCAATATAACAGCAATAACAATCCCACTAAAAATATTGCTATTTCTAATTTTGAAAAAGAATGCAACGAAACTGTTCATAAGATATTTATCATAAAGAGAAGTCTTGATTTTACAACCATCTTTAAACCAACAAGATAATTCATTAACTCTGTAATACAATTACATAAAAATATATTTTAAGAATATGGAAGGATTATTAGAAATTATTTCAAATGTTTGGAGCCAAGGCTTGTTGGGGATTGGTGTAACTGAGATTATTGTTTCAGCACTTATTTTTATAGGTGGAGCAATAGTTAGAGCTTTTTTTGTTGGCAGAGTGATGGCACGATTGGAAAAATTAACCTCTGATACTGAGTCACAGGTTGATGATGTATTGCTCGAATCTTTAAGAAAACCGCTTGGATATATTCCTTTAACAATTGCAATTTATCTAATTGCTGTTTACTTACCTCTTTCTGGCATAGCAGAACTTTTTGCTACAAACTTAATAAAAGCAATGATTGCTTTCACAATCTTTACTGCTCTTGCAAATAGTGTCACACCTATATTTCAAGCTTTTACGTCTTCAACGGTTCTCACTGAATCCATGACTAAGTGGCTTGAAAGAGCTGCAAAAGTAATTATTTGGGTAGTAGGCATAGGAATAATATTTGATATCTTTGGCATTCAAATCGGACCATTGGTTGCAGGCTTGGGATTATTTTCAGTAGCTGTCGCCTTAGGTGCTCAAGATTTCTTTAAAAATCTTATTTCTGGATTGCTCATTATTGGTGAAAATAGATTTCAACCTGGAGATAGAATTGAGGTTCCGGGTCATCTTCATGGAATTGTTGAAGATATAGGCTTTAGATCAACTCTAATTAGGATGTTTGATACTGCTCCTATGCTTGTACCAAACAAAGACCTCTCTGATGTAAGTGTTATCAATCATGGCAACATGATTTATAGGAGAATTAGTTGGGCGGTTAATCTAACTTATTCAACAACCCAAGAGCAGCTTTTAAGTATTTGTAATGAAATTACAGCCTATATTGCTTCTAACGAACAATTTATTGAAAATCCAAATCAAGAATCCTTTGCAAGAACTGAGGAACTCGGATCAAGCTCTATTGATTTAAGGGTCTTGTGTTACTCAAACCCTGTTGGTTTCACTGATTTCTCAAAAATTAAACAAAATCTTATTTTTGAAATTATTAAAATTGTTAGAAACAATGGCTCTGAATTTGCCTACCCCTCTCGATCAATCTATATTGAAAATAGCGAAGACTTAGATCCAAGCAAATACTTGACTAAGGGTCTATCTGAAAATATTTCTAATGAATCAAATCCACAGCAAGGCGAAGACTAGCAAAAAAACTCAACTAATCAATAATTGTTATGTCTGAGCAAGGAATTTTAATTATAACGTTGGTTGTCCTTATGTGTTTGCTGATATGGGGAAAGTGGCGCTATGATGCAGTCACTCTGCTTTGCTTGGCCGCTTTAGTTTTATTTGGTGTTGTCCCTGCAGAAAGTGCATTTTCAGGATTTGGACACCCTGCGGTTATTACGGTTGCTCTGGTTCTGCTGATCAGCAGAGGCTTGCAAGAGGCTGGGATGGTTAGTTTGGCTGGAAACCTAATCTCACGTCTAACTCTAACTCAAAATCAATACCTGATTCTCATCATGATTGTTGCAGCATTTTTATCTTCTTTCATGAACAATATCGGGGCCATGGCCCTATTACTTCCCATTACATTATCACTTTGCCAAAAGATGGAATGGAATCCCTCAAAATTTCTTATGCCGCTTGCTTTTGCTAGCATTCTTGGCGGCATGAACACAGTAATAGGTACCCCTCCAAATATTATTATTGCTCAATACAGACAAGAATATACAGGTGTAGCCTTTAACTTCTTTGACTATTCTTTTGTTGGACTCGCTGTCAGCATCTTGGGTGTTTTGTTTATTGCATTGATTGGCTTTAGGTTTGTAAAAGTTCGGGATAATGCTAATGATTCAACCAGACTAATAGATTTGAAAAACTATCTTTTTGAAGTAACCGTAAAAGAAGACAGCAAAGCTATTGGAATGAGACTATCTGAAATAAAAAAAATTTCAGGCCCTGAGACTGAGGTCTTAGGTGTAGTAAACGAAAGTGGAGGTGTTTCAAGAGTTTCTATGGGCAAAAAAATTCAGCCTGGGCAAATCTTAGTTATTAAAACCTCTCCAGATGATATTTCTACTATTCAAGAATCTCTTGGATTTGAAATTGCCGATGATCTTGTCACCGTCAAAGAATCTGATTTAGCAGAAATTGAGGTCATGGTTACCGCGGGCTCAAGACTGGTTGGTAGAAAACATGAATTCTTAAAAAGGCTTGCCTCAGATGATCTAGCATTGCTGGGATTATGGCGACAAGGTGCTAAATTTAGAACCAGACTTGCGAGAGAAGCATTTAAGATTGGGGATGTCTTATTGCTAGGCGTTAGAACCATTGATGATGAAGGAGTTAAGGAAAGAATAAAGCATCTAGGTTTGATGCCACTCATGGAAAGAGATCTTCAAACCATCCCTAGCAGAAGCAGATTATTGAAAAGCTTAATATTTTTTGGGCTAGCTATTGGTCTAACTGCCTTTAACGTAATTGATATAGTAGTTGCATTTTTACTATGCGTTATAGCTTTCATATCTATCAAAGTATTAAATGGAAATTTATATAGAAATATTGAATGGCCAGTTGTTGTCATGCTTGCTGCGATGATCCCAGTTGGTCAAGCATTAGAAACATCAGGAATCTCTTTAAGTATTGCAAACTTCATATCTACAAGCACAGCAGGCATGGATTTACCTTGGTTAATTCTTATGATTTTAGTAATTACGATGTTTGTGTCAGATATTGTAAATAATGCAGCAACTGCTGTAATCATGGCGCCCATTGCAGCAAATCTTGCCATTCAGGTTGGGCAACCAGTTGAACCCTTTCTTATGGCAGTAGCTGTTGGTGCTAGTTGCGCCTTTTTGTCTCCAATTGGGCATCAATGTAACACCTTGGTAATGGCTCCGGGGAACTATAAGTTTGGAGATTACTGGCGTCTTGGTCTCCCGCTTGAATGTGTGATTGTGGCAATCTCAATTCCAATGATTTTATTTGTTTGGACTTAAATTTTTATACAAGCTCAGAGATTAATTTACTTAACTTTTCTGGGTCTTCAAAAAATGAGAAATGCCCTACCTCATCCATGTTATAGGTATGGCTTGGGACCACATTGGTAAATTTTTTTACAGCTTCTAAGTCAACCAGTCTATCTTTGCTGCCAAGGATGATTGAAATAGAAATTCTTAAATTTTTTAACTCATTTATATCTAATTGATAATTATTGCATGCCTCTAAATCATTAAGCATCACTGGTTCATTCCCATTAGAAAAAGCATTTTTTAGACCAAGAAGTCTTCGATAAAGGCCATATTTAATAATAAAATCTGCAGCATGACCATTGCCTATCTCAGCTTTGGCAAGCAATGCATCAGCAACTCTTGTGGGATAAATGCTATTAACTAAAATTAAAGATTTTGCTGAATAGTTATGCTTAATGACCATATCTAAAGCAACCAACCCACCCATGCTGTGTCCACAGAGAGAGAGGTCTTTCAGATCATAGTTTGAGAGAGCATCAATTAAAAACTTACTGTATGTTTCAATGCGATTGCTTGAGAGCCCCTTTGAATCGCCATGACCGGGAAAATCTATTATTAAGGGTTTGTTATATTCAGAACTAGGCAACTTAATGGCTCGAACCAATCTATGATCCATTCCTGCCCCTGCAATAAAAAGAATAGATTTTTTTTTCTTATCGATTGATTCAAAGTTATGAAAATATGTCTGGGAGTTATTCATTTACTAAACCTATTTTAATTTGTGCATATGATCAAGCGACATCAAATAAATTTTAGATGTGGTAGACCCGAATGGACTCGAACCATCGACCTTCGCAATGTCAATGCGACGCTCTAACCAAAACTGAGCTACGGGTCTAAATATTGGAATATTATACAATCAGTGAGTGTTTATGCATCTATTTAAATAGGTCAAAAGATCAAGTAATTAAATTTGCTCTTTGAACTAGAAAATTTTGAGTTTCTTCTAAAATAGTTTGAGTTTCTGATGAATTGTCATTTGCTAAGAGTTTTTCAAGCTCTCCCATAACCTTGGTCATAGAGCCCCAAGGCCCATCTTCGTTTAGACGTTGAGTAATAAGAGATTGATAACGACTCATCATATCTTCCGGAGCTGCTTGCGGATAAAACTGACAGATCAACCTTTCTGCAAATAGCCTATGGCGTTCATCAGTGATATTTCGACAAATTTTTATTCTTTCTTCAGCTGAATCTATTCGATGAAAATCTGCCATTAGATCTTTGTCTTCTTTTGATGGAAAGCCACCTGCATAAATCATCTGCTCTATATGATCATATTCGTTATTCCAATTATTAATTTTGTCTGCCATGGCTTGACTAACAAGCGACTGAAAATCAATGTTGTCCCTTACCTGCTTGGCCCGATTCTCTAAAATAGCAAAATCTATATCAAAGGAATTTTTATCATCAATCATTGAACTAGGGCATATGGGTATCGTTTTATTAATTCCATATTTTTTAAAAGGGCCTGATTTCCCAGGTTTTTGTACCATTGAATAAATCTCTTGAGTATCAAGATCAAAAACTTCTTCGGGCTCAAAACTTAAATCAAAAAACATTAAATCATTTGGGGCTTTGCTACCACAAGGCACAACAGGGTACCTAAAAACTTCTCGCCTGAAGACCTCCCCCAAACCTAAAAAACCTGGCTGTTGAACAGCTTCTTGAACACCTGCTTTGGAAGAAATACTCAGAAAGAAATCTATTAGCTCTGGTTTTTTCTTATTAATTTTTTCAAGCAAGGAAATCATTAATTTACAGTCAGCAATTGCATCATGAGCATCACCAATTTCAATTCCGTTAGCTTCTGCTAAATCTGCCTGCTTCAAACTAATCGCTGGACCGCCCTCATAAAGAGGAATATTTAATAAATCGGGAGAAAAGGCAGCAATATTATTCATCATCAGCAAAAGATCTAATCTGCTGTTTCCATTGGTATTAGTAAGATATGACTCAAATAAATTCCAATAAAACTGTCTTCTAATAAGCTCTTCATCATAAGCCATGCCGTTATAAGTTATGAAAACCCCCGGCTCATCAATCGTCCACTGTCGCCATTGGCGATTAAGATCTCGCATCATTTCATAATGGGATACATTGGAATTGAAAAGATGGGTTTTCTTATTAGTTACCATGGCCATTGGATGAGGTATAGCCCATGGCAGAGGAGCACAACCTAAATTTTGCTCATCTTGGATTTCTAAATTACGATTTGCTTGAATAGACCCGCACTGGAGTATTTGAGCAAAGTCTTTGATTAGCCCAGTTGTCTCAGTGTCGTAAAAAATTAAATTGTTTGATGGCTCCACACTTAGGTAGGATATTTACCTAACTCATGTCTTGCAACTGCTCTTCTATG
>JAQWJG010000060.1 GCA_029248485.1 SAR86 cluster bacterium
AATTGACGAGTGGCTGATGTCGACCCTGATGCAATTTAAGGGCAAAACATTAGTTAATGTTGCCAAAGAAGAA
Source organism: SAR86 cluster bacterium (assembly GCA_029248485.1). Next base: position 74 of record JAQWJG010000060.1, read on the forward strand.
CTAGATGAAGGCACCAAAAAACCTAGGGTCACTAAAGAAAAGCAAGAAATTATTGATAAGATGAAAAAGTCATTAGATGCAAGAGTTTCAGATGTTATTGCAAGCTCGCGTTTAGTTGATTCTGCTGCTTGTTTAGTACTTTCCAAAGATGAGCCTGGGGCTCAACTGAAGAGAATACTCGAAGCGTCCGGACAAACTTTTGATGAATCTAAGCCTGTTTTTGAGGTTAACTTAAAACATAAGCTTATTAAAAAATTAGGCACCATGACTGGGAAAGAATTTTCTAACTTTACTGAATTTTTATTTGATTATGCGATCATTGCAGAAGGTGGATCTCCCAAAGACCCAGCTAGATATCTTCGACAATTAGATAAATACTTAGGATAAATGACAACAAAAAAACAAGTTGCAGTTCTCGGAGGTGGGAGCTTCGGCACAGTTTTAGCAAATATTGCTGCATCGAATGGGTATCAGGTGAGTTTATGGGTTCGTGATGCAGAACAGGCTTTGCGCATCAATTCTGAGGGAGCTAATGCAACCTATCATCCCGAGCTAAAGCTCTCAGACAATATTACTGCCGATGATGATTTAGCTTCAGTAGTTGTAGATGCACATTTTATTTTAGTTGCCACGCCAAGCATTATCTTTGAGGAAGTCATTTCTAGATTGGAGCCATTGGTTGATTCCTCTGTGGCTGTTATTTCTTGTACTAAAGGAATCAAACCCAAGCCCTTTAGAACAATGACAGATATTATTACTCAACACCTAGGACATTTAGTAGGTGATAAGGTTGGAGTGCTCAGCGGTCCCAATCTTGCAAAAGAAATAGCTGAAGAGAAGGTTGCGGGAACTGTGATCGCCTCTGACAATGAGGGCATAGCAATTGAAGTTAAATCAATGCTGTCCTCAAATACTTTTAAGGTTTTTTCCAGCCAAGACATTCAAGGCGTTGAATTAGCGGGTGCCTTGAAAAATATTTATGCTATTTGTTGCGGTATTGCTCATGCGAAATTGGTTGGTGAAAATGCCTTGGGTTTTATTATAACTAGAAGCATGGCAGAGATGAGTCGATTTGCCGTAGCCAAAGGCGCAAATCCAATTACGTTCCTTGGATTGGCCGGCATGGGTGACTTGATGGCAACCTGCACCTCAAAATTATCTAGAAATTTTCAACTTGGCGAATTGATTGCTGAGAATCTTTCTTTACTTGAAGCAAAAGAGAGAGTTGGACAAGTAGCAGAGGGCGCTAGAACTCTTGAAGTTGTTTATCATGAAGCACGCAAAATGAATGTAAGCATGCCATTGGTGAACTCTTTGTATGAAATCCTGTATTCTAATGCTTCATCAGACCAATTAATTCAGGATTTGCTCGATCACCCCAACGAAGTTGATGTAGAATTTACCTATAAGGAAAAATTATGAATGAAATAAATAAAGACGAATTATTAGATTTAACAAAATGGCAGCGCTTTTTTTTTATGATCATTTACTCCTTTGCAATTAACGGTGTTGTGAGTATTTTAATAATTATTGCTGCAGTACAATTCTTTTTCTATTTGTTTACTTCTAAAATCAATAACCAACTTCAGTCTGCTAACAATTGGCTACATGATTTTTTTAGCGACTCATTAAATTTTCTTAGTTTTAACACAGATGCCAAACCCTGGCCTTTCAAAAATTCAGATGAAAAAGAGCCAGAGACCCAAGAAGAGGTTGTAGAAGCTGAAGCTGAAGAGCTCAGCCCTGAAGAGCCAAAAACCGAAGACCCAGCTTAATTAATTAGGCAGCAAAGAAAAGAATTCTGCTCTTGTTGCAGGGTTGTTTCTAAACACTCCCATCATTGCAGAAGTTTTCATCACAGAATTTTGTTTTTGCACACCACGCATGACCATACACATGTGTTGTGCCTCAACAACCACGGCGCAACCCTTGCATCCAGTTATGTCTGTAATTGCTTCGGCAATCTGATGGGTCAGCCTCTCTTGAATTTGAAGTCTTCGGGCAAACATATCGGCAACTCTGGCTATTTTACTCAGACCTAATACCTTGCCATTGGGAATATAAGCCACGTGACATCTGCCATTAAAAGGCAGCATATGGTGCTCGCACAGAGAGTAAAACTCTATATCCCTTACCACAACCATGTCCTCTATATCTGATTCAAACAGTGCATTGTTGACAACTTTTTCCAAACTCAGCTTATAGCCATGATTAAGAAATTTGAAGGCAGCCGCAGCTCTCTTGGGCGTATCAACTAAACCGTCTCTAGCTGTATCCTCACCTATGTCGATCAGCATGTGTTCAAAGGATTTAATAAGCTCCTCTGAGGGAGTTACTATTTGATCAAAATCATCTGCGTTTTCTAAATTTGAAATATTTTCAGCCATAGTTAATTCTTATTTAATTAAATTTTTATTTTAACCTTTCAGAAAATCTTTGTAAGGTAAAATTGATTCTAAATTAAACTTTTCATCATTTAATTTATTTGTAATTTGATGGGATTCAACTTCAAAATCGTTCATACCATCAATTACATTCTCTCCAAAAATATATCTAGATTTTGTGTCACCCTGAAGAATCTTACTTTTATTTTCTAGCAACTGATTATCTACGGATTTTTTTTGAGCTTGATATTTTTTGATTTGTTTTGAGGAATATTTTGCTTGCAACAGCTCCATGGTTTTTGCTGGAGAGGCAACCAAAGAAGTGCCGTTGTTACCACCAAAACCTTTTGCATTTAAAATAGCAAAATCAAATGCATTATCCTCAAATTCTAAATTTTCTAATAAAAAATTTACATTTTCAGTATAAACATTATCTGCAAGTTTTGGGGTAGAGCATATGCCTGGAATTAAATTATTTCTCCAACTCCCCAGCGAGCTAATCATTTGGTCGCCACCTGCAGCTGCTAGAGAATGACCAAGATAAGATTTAATTGCAGTGACAGGCAAAGATTTAACTCCAAACGCTTTGGACATGCTAGAAATAATATGGGATTCACTTTCTCTATTTTGTGGAGTGCTAGTTCCATGCGCATGAAAAAAAGTTTTATTCATCGCTTCTTGACCAAAATGTTTTTTAATTTCGTTAAACACTTTTCCAACTGTTAGATAATTTCCGGCTCCAGGACCAGAAATAGATTTTTTATACCCATCAGCATGAATATGGCTGGACAAAGCTGCACCATGAATATTTAATCCAAGATCCAGGGCAAGGCTATCCGCCATCAAAATTACAAATTGAGCTGACTCTCCTAAGCTCATGCCTATATTTTCACCAAAGGGTCTGCAGATTTTTCGATGATTGGGTTCATCAAAATCTTCACCAAGTTTTTCTTGTAGCTTTATTAGATTTTCATCTTCAGCTAAGCCCTTGGTTGCAGAAAATGCTTCATATATTTCAGGCACAATTCCAGACTCTGCTGCGCCAACAACACTAATTAGAGATTCACCTGATCGAATCATTGATATGCCTAATTTTAGGTTGTATTGAAAAGTTGCACAGGCACCTGTGTAGCTACCTGTAGAGCCCATGCTTCCCAAGACATATGCATGACTAAAGTCTGCGCTACCTTCGCCTAATGACATGGCCATATGCTTACTAGTGATTCTAGAGTTAGCCATGGGCGCTTGAAACATACCCCCCATTCCATATTTATCAGCTTGAGCAACAGCACAACCTGAGACACATGAAATTTTTTGTCGAGGTACCTTTAATAAAATTTCTTCCCATGGCAATCCTAGGCTCAGCACAGCATCTGACAAACCAAAAACAGTCATTGCTAGACCTCGTGGATGCTGTCTCGAATTGTAGGTTTTGGCAGGATTGAACCCTGAAGGTAGTTGTCCACCAGCTAAAGTAGGCAATGCTGGAGATCTATAATTATGGTCATCAAAAAAATTATCATCAATTGTTCTAATTAAAGTTTTGTTTAAGATGGTTTTTCTTTCCTTGGTGCTCATCAGGTGGCCAAGACTCAGCAAAACTTCATCTTGACTCTTTGTATCGATGCTATCGAATAACATTCTTTGGTGAGAGAAATCAAAGATTGATCTACCGGCTGAATTAATACCACCGTAACCAACAATTACTGGAAGGTGAGACATGCTAAATTAATTTTTGAGCAGCTAACAAGGTATTAAGAATTAAAGTGTTGATCGTCATGGGGCCAACTCCTCCAGGAACCGGTGTATGTGCAGAGGCAATAGAATCAATATCTGTAAGATCTATGTCCCCACATTTTTCTGCAGGGTGGTAGCCTGCATCTATAACCACAGCCCCATTTTTGATCCAGCCTTTTTGAATTAGGCGAGGAACTCCAACCGCTCCAACCAAAATATCGGCATTTTGAATATGCTCTTGAAGGCTTACAGTTCTTGAGTGACAAATGGTTACGGTTGCATTTGCATTAAGTAGCATCATGGCCATAGGTTTTCCAAGAATAGGGCTTCTACCAACAACAACTGCATTTTTACCAGAAATTTCAACTTCATAATGCTCAAGAATTCGCATAATTCCAGCAGGCGTGCATGAACCAAACGCTTCCTCTCCCATAGTCATTTGCCCAAATCCTAAACAGGTCACGCCATCAACATCTTTCTCTACACTTATTGCATCAAAACATTGTCGTTCATTAATTTGTGATGGCACTGGATGTTGTAACAAGATGCCATGGACATTTGTATCTGCGTTTAGTTTTTCAATAGCATCAAGCAGCTCTTGAGTGGTTGTATCTTTGCTAAGCTCAACTGCAATCGAATCCATGCCAAGTCTAGCGCAAGCATTTTGTTTCATTTTTACATAGGTTGCTGATGCAGGATCTAGGCCAACCAAAATCGTTGCCAGTGTTGGAGTGACGCCTTTTTCTTTTAATTTAGAGACACTAACTTTTATATCTTCTTCAGCTAAATGAGCAAGAGCTTTTCCGTCTAAAATTTTTGATGGCATGCATGCATTTTCCCATCATTAAATTTTTATGCAATGGAGATTGATTATTTAACCTTAAAACTTTAAGATCACTCGTCTCGGGGTATAGCGCAGTCTGGTAGCGCACTCGCTTTGGGAGCGAGTGGTCGTAAGTTCGAATCTTACTACCCCGACC
>JAQWJG010000016.1 GCA_029248485.1 SAR86 cluster bacterium
ACAGCACTTTTTAACATTGAAAGATACATGCTAAGACCTATGGCCTCTATATGACCGCTTTGTTTAACGCCTAAGAAATCTCCAGCACCTCTAATTTCCAAATCTTCTTGAGCTATAAAATAGCCAGACCCCAGGTCTGAATACTTAACCAATGAATCAAGCTTTGCTTTAGGAGCTTTTTTTAAATCAGGGGTTGGAATTAGTAGATAACAATAGGCTTGTCGCATCGATCTTCCCACTCTACCTCTCAATTGATGCAATTGTGAAAGACCAAAATTATGAGCATCGATAACAATGATTGTATTTGCATTGGGGATATCTAATCCCATTTCAACTATCGTTGTGCATATAAGAATATCTATTGAGCCAGAATTAAACCCATTCATAGTTTTAGTAATATCTTTTTTAGTCAATTTTCCATGCGCAATGTCTACATTTGCTTCAGACACTAAATTTGAAATTTGAGTTTTTAAGCCATCCATTTTAGATATGTCATTTTGAACCAAGAATACTTGACCGCCGCGAGCTAATTCTCTATCAATCGCATTTTTGATAATTTGTTGATTTTGTGTATTTAAAAAAGTTTTTACACTTAGTCTTTCTAAGGGAGGTGTATACAAATAAGAGAAATCCTTTAATCCGGAATACACAAGATTTAAGGTTCTGGGTATCGGGGTGGCAGACATATATAAAATATGCGTTGTTGATTGCCTGGATTTTATAATTTCTTTTTGCTTTATCCCAAAACGATGCTCCTCATCAATTATCAATAGGCCAAGACTATCAAGAGAAATATCGTTATTTAGTAATGCATGAGTCCCAATTAAAATATCAATCTTTCCATGTTTAAAATCATCGTATATTTTGATCTTATTTTTTGGTGAAGTGTGCCTAGTTAAAAGGTTGATATTTACCGGGAAGTTAACAAATCTTTTGGTAAAGCTCTCCAAGTGCTGTTTGGCCAAAACAGTACTAGGCGCAAGAACCATTACTTGTTTCTTGGAATGAACAGCCACAAATGCTCCACGCATTGCAACCTCGGTTTTACCAAAGCCAACATCACCGCATATAACCCTATTCATCGGCTTAATGAGAGCCATATCTTTTAAAATATCTTTTATGCAATTAACTTGATCGGCTGTTAAAACATAAGGGAAATCTTTATCAAACTCTTGATAGGCACTTTCCTCACAGAGTAATTGATATGAAGAGGCTATTGATCGTCTAGATTCAATATCTAGTAACTCTGCAGCATGATCTAGGGCCTTAATTTTTGCTTTTTCTTTTTTAACTTTCCATTTTGCAGAGGACAAAGAATCAAGACGAACTCCATGGGTTTGTGATACTTGAAATTTAGAAACTAAATAGGCTTGTCTAATTGGGACATATAAAATTTCTTTTTCCAGGTATTCTATTTGAATATATTCTTCTTCACTTGAATTAGTTTTTAATAGCTCTAAACCTTTATAAATTCCCACACCATAATCAATATGGATAACGAGCTCATCATCATTGAAGGGATTTTCAAATTTTTCGATAAGTGAATCTTGATTTGTTGCTATAGATTTAGCATTCATCACTTCTGAGCTTGTAACTCTATCCAAATTTATATGCACAAATTTTCCGTTTTTACTAACAAACGATCGAACGGGTAGATGTATGCAGCTAAATATTCCATTGCTAAGATTGAATGGAAGTGAAGCGATGCTTGTTTTGTATTTTTTATTAACTTCATCTAGTTTGGTTTGCTCAGATGAGGTTATTAAAAGCGTCTTTATTTCTTTATTGACTTGTTTTTCTATCAGCAATTCTAATTGAGTTTCTTTCTCCTTTGATTGATCGATAATTGGATCTAGATCTGATATCTCAATTTCTCTAGCTGATTGTAAATATGTTTGGAGATCTTTAATTTTGAAAATGTAATCATCCGGTTTTAATATTGGTCTGGAGGAATCAATTGATTCTTCAAGGTATCTTTCCTCAACAAAAGCCTGATGAGAGGATAATACTTGATTGATTTGGCTAGATTTTTGGAGGCTAAATTCAGAAAAGTAATCAATTAAATTTGATTCGCCTTCCTGAATCAGTGGGTTATATATCTCATACCCTTCAGGAAATTGGCCTGAGGCTAAACTTTGAAATATTTCACAATGTCTTTCATCATGTTTTTGAAAATAATTCCTCCATGCATATTTAAAATTACCAATTGACTCCTCATCCAAGCAAATCTCTGAGCCACTAAATAATTTAAACTCAGATAATTTATTCGTCATATTTTGTGTTTTTGGATCAAATTCTCTTATTTCGTCAATTTGATCCCCAAAAAAATCTACTCTTAGTGGGCGAAGTTGAAATCCTGAATAAAAATCAACAACACCTCCTCTGACAGTGTATTGATTAATTGCATTAACTTTATCTGTGCGTTCGTAATTTAATGCCTCTAGGCTAGTCGTTAGATCTTTAATGGTTAATGAGTCATTAATTTTAAAGTTCTTTCTAGCAATAAAAAAATTCTTTGATGGTAATTTTTCAAATAGATTGATGCAGCTTGTAATGATTATTTTGATGCTTGTTGTATCAGAATTTAATAATTTAATTCTTTCTTGAATGATTGAATCTGCGGTTGAAAATCTATCATATGGCAGTATTTCTCTTTCAGGGTAATATCCAATTTCAGTATCATCTAGAAATAGTGCGAGTTCATTTTTTATCAATCTAGCCTCTTTATCTGAATTACAAAGGTAAAGAATTTTTTGATTCTGCGTCTTTACAGATTGAGCTAGCTCAAATGCTATGGGTTCATGCTGTTTTTCTAACATATCGTGCAGTATAATTTCCGCCTAAAGAATTATCTTAAAAACAGGAACACTAACATGGATATAAGTTTTTCAGAACAAGATCTTCAATTTCAAGAAGAGATTAGAGCTGGTTTAAATGGATCAGAGTTTCCCGCAAATGTAAGGGAAAAACAAGAGAAGGGCATAGCCCTCAGCAAAGCTGACATGATTGATTTTCATAAATTTATTCACAGCAAAGGCTGGATGGGTTACAACTGGCCGGTTGAATATGGAGGAACTGGGTGGTCTCCAGTGCAAATATATCTATTTTTAAATGAGCTTGCTTTGGCGCAATGTCCAACCATTCTTCCATTTGGATTAAGTATGGTCGGACCTGTTATCTATACATTTGGTAACCAGGAACAGAAAGATAGATTTTTGCCTGACATTCTTGAGTTTAATACTTGGTGGTGCCAAGGTTATTCAGAGCCAGGTTCAGGTTCAGATTTAGCATCACTAAAAACTAAAGCTGTGTTAGAAGGTGATCACTATATTGTGAATGGTTCAAAAACTTGGACAACACTTGCTCAAAATGCTGATTGGATCTTTTGTTTGGTTAGAACTGAAACAACACAGAAAAAACAAGAAGGTATTTCTTTTCTTTTAATCGATATGAATACACCAGGCATCGAAGTCAAACCTATCATCACCATTGATGGAGATCATGAGGTTAATTCGGTCTTCTTTACTGATGTTAAAGTACCAGCTGATCAATTGATTGGCGAAGAGGGCAAAGGTTGGACTTATGCAAAATTTCTTCTTGCTCACGAACGATTTGGAATTGCTGGAGTTCCTGTGGTTAAAGTGCAAATTGAAAAATTAAAAAATATTACGGCTGAATATAATGATGCTGATTTATCTAAAAAGATAGCTGAGTTAGAAATTGATCTTGAAGCACTAGAATTTACTGAGCTGAGAACCTTGGCGGCAATTGCCGAGGGTGGACATCCAGGTGCAGAGTCTTCAATCTTAAAGATACGAGGCACTGAAATTCAACAAAGATTAACAGAACTTTTTGTTGAGGCTGCAGGTCAATACATCCTTCCATATGAAGGTCCTGATGGCTTTGAATCAAATAGAACCCCAGCTGGTCCAGACTATGCTAGCCCATCCGTTGCCCAGTATCTAAACTATAGAAAAACTTCTATCTATGGTGGGAGTAACGAGATTCAAAAAAATATTATTGCTAAAGCTATTTTAGGAGTTTAAACATGAATTTAAATTATTCTGATGAGCAGAACATGCTACGTGAACAAGTTCTTAAGTTTTGCGAAACTAATTATGACTTTATTGATAGAGAAAAAATTTTAGACTCTGACTCTGGTTATAGTGAAGATAACTGGAAACAGTTTGCTGAGCTTGGTTGGTTAGCAGTTCCATTTAAAGAAGATAATGGTGGTTTTAATTTTGGACCCATCGAGCTTACTGTATTATTTGAGGAATTTGGCAAAGCTCTTGTAGTTGAGCCTTACTTAAGTTCTGTTGTAATGAGTGGAACAGTTTTAGAGGGATCAAATCATCCTGAAAAAACCTCTATTATTGAAAAAATTATTTCAGGTGAGCACCAAGTATCAGTTGCGTATGCAGAACCTAACATTGGTTATAATTTTTTAGATTGTCTTACAACAGTATCTAAGGATGGCGACGCTCTTAGTCTCAATGGATCTAAGTCATTGGTTTTGAATGGTGGTAATGCTAATCAATTTATAGTCCTTGCAACTCATGATAATTCTCCTGCATTGGTTCTTATTGATGCAGATGTGCAGGGTTTATCTGTTCAAAGTTTTAAAACGCTGGATGGACAAACATGTGGGGAATTAACATTTGAAAATGTTTCCTTGGACTCGGAATCAATTTTAGCTTTAGGTGATGATGCTGAATCATTGTTTAATAAAATGGTAAACCTATCTATTTTATGTATTAGTGCAGAGGCTGTTGGTGCTATGACATCCTCTTATATGAAAACAGTTCAATATACAAAGGAAAGAGAACAGTTTGCTCAACCTATTAGTAATTTTCAGGTTTTGCAGCATCGAATGGTGGATATGTTTATTGAAACAGAGCTGACTAAATCTTTAATGATTAAGGCTACCCTTCAACTTGATTCAGACGACCCTGAGGCAGGAAATACTATATCAGCATTAAAAGTCCAAGTTGGTAAAGCGGGAAGATTGGTGGGTCAACATGCGGTTCAATTGCATGGTGGAATGGGTGTCAGTAATGAAATGTCTATTGGTCACTATTTGAAGAGATTCACAGCCATTGATTCAATGTTTGGTAATACTCAACATCACATTAATAAATATCAAGCAAAATAGATAATGACTGACCTTACTCAAAATCCCGATTTACGCTCTCGAGAAAAAATCGATGACTACTTTGGCGATTGGAAATGGAGAGAGGGTTTGGCTGAGCTCATGGTACCAATTGTGGGCAGGCTATATAGGCATGGCGTTCATATTATGATTTACGGCCAGTCCCTGGTTAATAAATCGCCTATAGACATCATGCATGCACATAGGTTTGTTAGACAAATCGAGGAGAATGAATTAAGCGAACTTGAAACTTATCCATTATTAGAGAGACTCAGTAAAATGAATCTACCTGATTGCGAAGTTGATATCGGTGAGCTCGCTATGAGGTGTTCTTTTTTTCAAGATCTTCCAAATAATCCAGATTCAATCGATGATTTTTTGCAAGAGCAAATAAATGCTGATGC
>JAQWJG010000025.1 GCA_029248485.1 SAR86 cluster bacterium
CTGAACACCAATACCCCACCAGGAATATCTTTATTAAGAACAAGATTTTCAACGATATTCATACTAAGAGCTGTTTTACCCATGCTTGGTCTAGCTGCAACAATTATTAAGTCTCCGTCTTGAAGGCCTTGTAACTTACTATCAAGATCCTTGTAACCTGTGGATGCTCCAAGCAAGGAAGATCCATTTTTCGCAATTTCATTCATCCTCTCAATTGATTGAGGAATAAGTTCGTCTAATTTTTGAATATTGGTAGATGTTCTGCTCGCTTCATCATTCAATGAAAAAATTTTTGTTTCAGCCTCATCAAGTAATTCAGCAGCATCCTTGCCTTGAGGGTTGATGATGAGTTCAGAGATTTCAGAATTGATTTTCATCAACCTTCTTGAAATGGACTTCTGTCTGATCATTCCAGCATAAGCTTCTAAATTTGCTGCAGAGGGACTCGTAGATGCTAAATCAATTAAATAATTCTTGCCACCCGCTCTGGTTAAAAGATTTTTGCTGTCTAGTCGGTCTGAAACAGTTAATGGATCTAGGGGTTTATTAGAATTAACAAGCTCGCCCATAGACTGAAAAATATTTTGATGGTCTTGACCCTCAAAATCTGTAAATTCGATGATTTCACTAACAGCATCATATCTTTCTGTTTCAAGCATTAGCCCGCCCAGCACAGCTCTTTCAAGCTCTCTTACTTGTTCTGTATTTTCTATGGATTTGCTAGACATAAATATGATTCTTACATCATATTATTAAGATAACAACTACTCTGGCTGAACAGAGACCTCAACGACACATGAAACTTCAGGATGGAATAACAGAGTAATTGAATAATCACCAAGCTCTTTTAAAGGCCCATCAGGTAATTGAATAACACTTTTGTCTACAATATGATCAGCTTCACTAAATGCATCTGAAATCTCTCTAGTACCAACCGAACCATAAAGTGCGCCTTCCTCAGTCACCTGAACCTTGATTTCAACTTTGGCACCAGAAACTGCATCAGCTTTACCCTGAGCATTTGCCATCTCATCAGCCGAAGCTGCAGCTAGTTCGGCTTTCTTGCTCTCAACATACTTTAGGTTGTCATCAGAAGCAAACATGGCTTTCTTCTTAGGAATAAGAAAATTTCTGGCATATCCTGAGCTAACCTCAACGACATCACCAATTTCACCTAATTTTTGGATTTTATCTAAAAGTATAATTTTCATAATTTATCTATGTGAGTCTGTGTATGGAAGTAAAGCCAAAAAACGAGCAATCTTTATTGCTTTTGTTAATTTTCTCTGTTCCGATGCGCTGATATTTGAAACTCTTGCAGGTATAATTTTCCCTGTCTCAGTAATGTACCTTTTCAAGAGATCAACATTCTTGTAATTGAAATTTTTGTTATTAGATTCAGTCATTATTCACCATCCTTTGATTCTTCTTTAGCAACAGGTTCGGTAGCTTCATTTTGTTCTGCTGGAGTGACTTTTGGCTTCTCTTGACTCTGCTCTTCGTTTTGAGGAGCTTTTTTTGCTTCCCTTGATTCTATAAGTAATATTGAATCCTCCAGGGATGGGGAATCAACCTTTAATAAAAGGTGGCGTATAACAGATGTATCGTATTTTAATTTGGATTCAAGTTCCAATGCAGACTCTGACGGCCCTTCTATTTGAAAAATGGCGTAATGCCCTTTGTTATGATTCAGAATGCTATAGGCTAGCTGCCTACGACCAATGTTTTCAAGCTTATTGATTTTAAAATTTATATCAGTCAAAGTTTTTTCAAACTTTGTTTGAAAGTCATCAAACTTAGTGGATAAGTCAGGGTTGAGTATTAAAGTTAATTCGTAATTATTCATATTTTTCCTTATGGGTTAGTAGATTTTTTGAGTATCAAAAAACCAAGGAGCGTGAATTCTATGCCAAATATACTTAGCAATCAATAATTATTTTTTAAGAAACCAAAAGCTTTATCAAGAAAGCTTTTATTATTTTCCAGCGTATAGCCCTGTTTCATTTGATCAAAACCAAAGCCTACCAGACCTAAAGCAGTGGCATATATTGGATTTTTTAGCACTGACTCCATCCCATTAAATTTTTCTGGAATCCCAAGCCTTACACTGGTTTGAAAAATAGACTCAGCCAAAGCAACAGCTCCTTCCATTTTTGAAGTGCCGCCTGTAAGGACTATTCCAGCCGGGATTTTATTTTCGAAACCATTACGTTTAATTTCTGCTTTAACTAAATCAAAAAGCTCTACATATCTTGGTTCAATAATTTCAGCCAATGAACGTCTTGATAAGTCTTCTGGAGGTCTGCCACCAACTCTCATTACTTCCAAGGTTTCTCCATCTTGGGTAAGTTCCGCTGCTGCACAACCATGCTTTTGTTTTATATCTTCTGCCTGGGCAGTAGGAGTTCTTAAGGCTACAGCTATATCACTGGTTACCTGATCACCTGCTATAGGAATAACCCCGGTAAATGATATCGAACCAGAATTAAATACTGCAATATCGGTTGTACCTCCACCGATGTCCACCAAACAAACCCCAAGCTCTTTCTCATCCTCAGATAAAACAGAATATGAGCTGGCAAGCTGCTCTAAAACAAAGCCATCGACACCAATGCCGCATCGTTTTACACATTTTTCTATATTCTGTATTGCATTATTA
>JAQWJG010000048.1 GCA_029248485.1 SAR86 cluster bacterium
TCTTTATTTACGGTTGACTCTGATGAATATGAAAAATTTCGAGATGCTCTTTCTAAACTAGTATTAAATGATTCTGCTCTTATTTATGAGCCTGAGGTATCTGACGCGCTGGGTTTTGGTTTTAGATGCGGTTTTTTAGGAACACTGCATTTAGAGGTTGTCAGAGAGAGGCTTGAAAGAGAGTACGACTTAAATCTTATTTCTACTGCTCCATCTGTTCAATACCAAGTGGTGAAGACTGATGGTGAGATTATAGATTGTGATAGCCCCTCCCAACTCCCAGCTTTAAGCAATGTTAGTGAAATCAGGGAGCCATACGTTTTGGCAACTATCTTGACCCCAAAAGATTATGTTGGAAATGTAATCACATTGTGTACTCAGAAAAGAGGTACTCAAAAGGAAATGACATATTTTGGCAACCAAGTCTCTATAGTTTTTGAGATGCCACTTGCTGAGGTAATCATTGATTTTTTTGATAGGTTAAAATCTACTACAAAAGGTTATGCCTCGATTGAGTACAACATCACTGAATTTAAAGCTTCCAATTTAATTAAATTGGATGTGCTCCTAAACAACGATGTTGTTGATGCCTTGTCTATCATTATCCATAAAGATTTTGCTATGAGTCGAGGCAGAGAAGTAGCAAAAAATTTACAGAAACTTATTCCCCGCCAAATGTTCGACATACCCATACAGGTTGCTTTGGGCTCCAAAATAATTTCTCGTGAGACCGTTAAAGCCCTTAGAAAGAATGTTACTGCAAAATGTTATGGTGGAGATATCACGCGTAAAAAGAAATTGCTTGAAAAACAAAAAGAGGGCAAAAAGAAAATGAAACAATTTGGCAGAGTATCTATACCTCAAGAAGCCTTTCTTAATTACTTCAATTCAGGAGAGAAATAATGTTTGGAGATCCCATCTTCCTATTGTCTTTATTCGCAGTTTTTTGCCTGATAGGAGTTTGGATTTATCAAGTCCTGCAGGACACATTAACCGATCAATCACAGCAAATTTTATACCTTGCAGGTCTTTCATCATCTCTTGTCGGTATCTATAGAATTTTTGTTAATGCAGGAGATTTGGGGTCCGTTTTACTGATCGGCTCAATCATTTGTTTGATTATTTTATTAGTTGGCATCTTCAGCAAAAATGCTTTGTTAAAAACAACAGGAAGAGGTTGGTTTGTTCCAGTTTTTCTAATTTTTATCCTTCGTACTTTTGTTTATGAGCCTTACCAAATACCTTCTGGATCAATGATCCCCGGACTCAAGGTTGGAGATTTTATTTTGGTCAATAAGCACAGTTATGGCCTTAAGGTTAACAGGATAGGCGATGCTTTTGCTTTATCAGCAGATCCTGAATATGGTGATGTGGTTGTTTTTATTCCACCTCATGTCAATGTTCCTTATATAAAACGTTTAATTGGCAAGCCTGGAGACACCATTGGCTATTTAAATAAAAAGATTTATGTCAATGGCAAAGCTATACAGCAGGAGTTTATTTCCTCAACTGAAGAAGAGATATTTTTAAAAGAGACACTTGGCAGCGCAGATCGAATCATTAGAATTGTTGGAGGGAGCGCATCATATCCTGAGGAATTTATTGTGCCAGCAAATCATTATTTTGTTATGGGAGATAACAGAGATAATTCTAGCGATTCTAGATATTGGGGCTTTGTTCCAAGAGAAAATTTTATGGGCACAGGCGAACTGATTTGGATGACATGGGAGTGCTGGACCTGCATACCATCCTTTGAAAGAGCGGGCTTCATTCAATAAGCCCCATGAGTAAAAATTTTTTATCAGTGAACACAGCATATTTAGAGCTGCCCTTATTCAAACAAGCGTTTATACACAAAAGCTTTTCTTCGAATCAAAACAACGAAAGGTTGGAGTTTTTGGGTGATGCAGTCCTGGAAATTATAGTATCTGAGTATCTTTTTAATCGATTTGAAGGGCTTGATGAGGGCAGATTGACGCAAATGAGAGCATCCATTGTAAATACTCAATCACTTGCTAACATTTTTCTAAAATTGGATTGCAAAGATCTGCTGCAAACCTCCAAGGGAACCAATAAATTAAATGAATCACACAAGCAGTCAATTTATGCTGGCACTCTAGAGGCTTGCATAGGGGCAATTTTTATTGAATTAGGGTTTGAGGAAAGTAAAAGTTTTATTTTGCATCTTTTTCATAATAGTTTGCTACTTTTAAATGAGACCAAAGAACTCAAAGATGCAAAATCAAGACTACAGGAAGCATTGCAAGCCAATGGCTCTGAACCACCTTCATACTTAGTTGTATCTAATAAAGAGGGTAATCATTTTGATTGCAGTGTCACCTTTAATGGGAAAACATTCCAAGCCTCAGCTGCACTAAAAAAAGAATCTGAGCAGAGGGTTGCTGAATTAATTTTACTAGAATTGGATCAATCATGAAGAAGCAGTTTTGTGGTTATATTTCTATCGTTGGCAAGCCGAATGTAGGCAAATCTACTTTGCTGAATACCATTTTAGAAAAAAAAATATCTATTACCTCTCGTAAATCACAAACCACCAGGAATAACATTTTGGGGGTCAAAACTGATGAAGTACATCAGATGATATTTCTGGATACTCCTGGAATTCACATCAAGGCAACCAAAACACTCAACAAGGTATTAAACCATTCAGCCTTAAGCGTTATTGAGGACTCTGACCTAGTTTTATTTGTTTTACAGAGAACCTCATTGCAGGATCAAGATCGACAGGTTTTAAAAAAAATTAAAGAAACTAACGTGCCATCTATATGCGTTTTAAATAAAATCGATCAAGTGCAAAATAAAAATGATCTTCTGCCTTTAATTCAGGAGATTGATGCAATGTACTCTTTTGGTGATTACGTTCCTATTTCAGCATTAAACCATGATGGTGTTGATGATCTGTTGGAATCTATTAAAAAATACCTTCCTGAAAATGATCATTTGTACCCAGCTGAGCCTGAGGAAAAAGAAATACCAGACAATTTTTTCATTAGCGAGCTTGTAAGGGAAAAAATCATCCGTTCGCTCGGAGACGAGCTGCCTCATGAAACTTATGTTGCAGTAGAAACAAAAGCTATGGAAGGCAAGATGTTATCAATTGGTGTCATCATTTATGTTGCTCGAGACAGCCAAAAAAGCATTGTTATTGGCCATCAAGGCTCTAATCTAAAAAGAATAGGGCAGCAAACAAGAGTTGAGCTTGAAAAAATGATTCATAAAAAAGTTTTATTAAAAACTTTTGTGAAAGTAAATAAGAATTGGAATAACGATGCGCAGTATTTGAGTAGTCTTGGAGTGGGTAGCAATCAAGATGCCACATAACTGGGAGTCTTGCTTTCTTTTGCATGCTAGGTCTTTCGGAGACACATCAATCATTGCGGATGTTTTTACAGAATCTTCTGGAAAACTTTCGATCATGGCCAAGGGCGCAAAAAATCCTCGCTCAAAGTTTTTTGGGCATTTGCTCCCTTTCTCAGCTTTGCGAATCATTGTTACTGGAAAATCAGAAATGAAGACCTTGACGCAGATAGATTCTAATTTTGTTTCTCAGTCAGCTAAGGGACCGCATGATCTATATACCTATCTCTATGTTAATGAATTGATGATGCGCCTCTTGCCTAAAGGACTGCCGAATCAAGAGTTATATGATCTTTATCAAAATTTTGTTGAGCTTGCCAGAGCTGATGCAATTTCTGAGCTTGATCTAAGAGTATTTGAGCTTGATCTTCTCGATGTGCTTGGTTATGGGATCAATTTTGATACAGACACCAAAGACAATTCACAATTTAAAGATTCAATTATCTATTCATACATCCCAGAAAAGGGATTTCATCATGCTGGTGATGCTGAAGGTTTCTCTGCAAAAGAAATTACAGCAATCAAAAATAGAACCCTGGAAGGAATTGATAAGTTAAAATTAAAACAGTTATCACAAGTTGCTATTAGCGCATGCTTAGATGGGCGAGAATTAAGCAGTAGAGAATTTTTTAAAAAAATTAGAATATGATTTATGGAATAGGTACAGACCTGGTTGATCTTGAAAGAATCAAAAAAATGAAATCACCATCTGCATTTGCCAATAAAATTTTAGGCGATCAAGAGCTTAAAGAATTTGCTGAAATGACAGAAGGGCGCAATCACTCATATCTTGGTAAACAATTTGCAGCTAAAGAAGCATTTGTTAAGGCTCTTGGGACGGGATTTAAAGATCCAGTATTTCCCAAAGATATACAAATACTAAGAAATTCACTGGGTAAACCAGAGGTTTTATTGTCTGGTGGAGCAAAATCTTATGTAGATAGCTTGGGCATCACTAAATCCCATGTTAGTCTAGCCGATGAAAGCAACCACCTACTTGCATTTGCAGTATTAGAAAATGAATAAAATACTTCTCTTAGGGCCACCAGGTGCTGGAAAAGGCACCCAGGCAGACATCATTTGTGAATCTCTCAAAATTCCTAAAATTAGTACCGGGGATATGTTGCGATCAGCAATTGCATCAGGGAGTGAGTTAGGTAAAAAAGTTACAGATATTATGAATTCTGGTGGCTTCGTTTCTGATCAGATTATTATTGAATTAATTCTAGATCGCATTGCTCAGTCTGACTGTGTGAATGGATTTTTATTTGATGGCGGAATAAGAACGGTCGGCCAAGCGGATTTATGTGTTGAAAATAGCATTGAGTTTACTCATGTAATTGAGATTAAGGTTGATGATGATGTAATCATAGATAGGATGTCTGGCAGAAGGGTGCATCCAGGCTCAGGAAGAAACTATCATCTAGTTTATCAACCGCCTAAAAATGAAGGCGTGGATGATATTACTGGAGAGCCTCTTATACAAAGGGAAGATGATATGCCGGAAACAGTTAAACATCGCTTGCAAGTTTACCAAGATGAAACAAAGCCACTGGTAACGTATTATCAATCGCAGGAAAGCAAAAGTTCCCTTAAGTATATTGCTGTTGATGGGTCCCAATCCGTTGAAAAAGTATTTGAGGATATCGAGCAAAATTTTTAATTGAATGAAAATTTTATCTCTTGATGTCAGTGGAAATTACTCATCAATCTCCTTGCTTAATGATGATGAGGTAAATACTTTCACCCAAAGCCATGACCGAAAAGATAGACCTGACTGGGACAAGCTGTTTGCTAGGATTGGTTTTGATTCAAAGAAAGGTTTCGATGCTCTTGATGGCCTAGCTTTTGCTTGTGGGCCTGGCTCATACACCGCGCTCAGAATCACCGCCTCCTTTTTAAAAGGTATCGCAGAGGTAAAGGAATTGCCCCTGATATCAATCTCTAATCTCGAGTCCATGGCTCACCAGGCATCTCCATGGATTGATGCAGTTGAAGCAAAAATTTATGTAGCCATTGAAGCTGATTCAAAAGAAAGCTATTTTTGCACTTATCAAAAAAATAAAGATGAGCTTACACCAACAGCAAATGAGTCAGTTATTGAGATGGATGAATTAACAGCTTTAGCAAACAAAGAAGATTGTTATTTTGCTGGAACAGGCTGGCCGATGGAAGTAACAAAATGCTCTAATTTTTTATCTCAAGTTAAAGGGAGTGCTGAGTCCATTGCATCATTGGCTAAGAAAAAATTGGAAACTGGAGAAAGCTTTCTTCCTGAAAATGCGAATCCTGTTTATCTAAAGACTCCTGATTATCAAAAATCATGATTTCAGATTTTTTTCTTGCACTCCTTCTTGCACTAATTCAGGGATTAACTGAGTTTTTACCTGTCTCTAGCTCAGCGCATCTGTTGTTTCCATCACTACTGTTTGGAGCAAAAGATTTTGGGATTGTCTTTGATATTTCAGTGCATGCAGGAACCTTGGCAGCGGTCATTTATTATTTTAAAAACGAAATTCAAGGGCTGCTCTATGCTTGGATGCCATGGAAAAAAACCAGGAGCAAAGAAGATTTTTCCCTAGGGTTAAACCTTCTTGTTGCAACTTTACCAATTGTTGCGGTTGGATTGCTTGCATCTGATTTAACCGAGACCAGATCTGCAAATATCGATTCAATTGCTTTGGCAAACCTTGTATTTGCTGGGTTGTTATACGCTGCTTTTAAGTCCTCAGCTCAATCCAAATCTTTAACTGAGTTAACTTTATTTGCGGCCTTGATAATTGGTTGTTTTCAAGCATTGGCAATTTTTCCAGGAGCCTCTAGATCAGGGATGGCAATAACTGGAGCATTAATTGTAGGATTAAATATTAGAGATACCTCTAGATTTGCTTTTCTTTTAAGCATACCCACTATTTTGGGTGCCTTGGTATTGATGGTTGCAAAGGGCGCTTATTCAATATCATTCAGCGATATGCTGGTTATGCTAACTGGATTTATTGGCTCAGCTTTTATAGCATTTATTACTATAAAGAGCTTCTTGCAGTTTGTTGAAAAAATTGGGATGACTCCATTTGTTATATATAGAGTTGCTTTGGGTGTATTGCTCTTACTTATATGATTCCGCTTATATGTCCATCAGCAAATCTTCAAGGTTTGGCTGAGGAGCTCGCAAGCAATCTCAGAATCAATGTAATTATTGGTAAGCAACCAACTGATGAGCCTTACCTCTATTTTTCAGAAGCTGGATTATCATTTTTCCATCCAGAGGCTAGATCAAAAAATAAATTTCTAATCGATTTTAATTCAGGCTCAACAGGATGGCGTGTTAAAAGGGCAACTCACGAAAAGCTTATAAAAAAAGCTTTAGGGAAGTCAGATCAACCATTAAACATCCTTGATTGCTCAGCTGGCATGCTGCAAGACACTTTACTATTTTTAAGTCTAGGCCATAAAGTTACAGCGCTTGAGCAAAGCAAAATTTTATTTTACCTACTTCAAGACGCATTAAGACGTAGCGATGATCAGAGTATTTTTGAAAAACTTGATCTTATTAATACAAATGCATGCTCTTATGCTGCTCAGGCAAAAAACTTTGATGTGGTTTATTTTGATCCTATGTATCCATCAACCAAGAAGAACGCTCTGAGTTCTGGAAAATTGGATTACATTGCAAAGATCTTGGAAATAGAATCTATAAATAATGATTCTCTAGAGGATTTTGAACTACTGCAATTGATACCTGCAAAAAAAATGGTTGTTAAGAGATCTATTAAAGCAGAACCTTTTTCGACCCAAATTAACTATCAAGTTACAGGCAAAACAACCAGATTTGATGTGTACATATAACTTAATCCCTTATCTGACCATCACCGGAAACAATGTATTTAAAGCTCGTTAGTTGATCAACACCAACTGGACCTCTAGCATGGAATTTTCCTGTTGCAATACCTATTTCACCACCAAGACCAAATTCACCACCATCAGCAAATTGGGTTGAAGCATTAATCATTACAATTGCGCTATCGATAGATTTTGTAAATTTTGCTTGAATATCTTTATTCTCACTAATTACAGATTCTGTATGACCTGTTCCAAATTTTTGAATGTGTTCAATCGCCTCATCAACGTTTGCAACAGATTTGATGCTTACGATTGGTGCAAGGTATTCAGTTGACCAATCATCCTCTGAGGCTGCCACAGCCCTGTCATCAAAACCAATAGTTTTCTCGCAGCATCTAATTTCACACTTTTCATTTGAAAGAGAATTAACTAATCTAGGCACAAAGGATGAGGAAACTTTTTCATGTATTAGTATTGTTTCAACAGCACCGCAAATACCTGTCCTTCTCATTTTTGCATTTATACAAACAGATAAAGCTTTTTCTTCATCGGCATGTTCATCCACGAATATATGACAGATACCTTCTAGGTGACCAAACACAGGTACTTTTGCAGACCTTTCAACTTCCGCAACAAGACTTTTACCACCCCTTGGAACTATGACATCAATAGATCCATTTAACCCTTCTAACATCATGGTTGCAGCTTCTCTGGTTTCATGAGGAACTATTTGTATACATTCTTCAGGTAGGTCTGCTCTTTTAAGTGCATTTTGAAGAGAGTCAACAATTGCCATGGCAGATCTAAGTCCGTCTTTACCACTGCGTAAAATTACAGCATTGCCAGATTTTAGACACAAGCCTCCAGCGTCTGCAGCAACATTAGGCCTGCTTTCAAAAATTAAGCCTATAACTCCTAAAGGGGTTGCAACTCTGGAAATTTTCAAGCCGTTTGGTCTGTCCCAAGAGGAGAGCACTCTGCCTATCGGATCTTTAAATGATTTAATTTCATTCAAGGTATCACACATTCCTTGAAGCCTTTCTTTATCCAGAGCCAAACGATCAATAAAAGCTTCATCTTTGTTATTGCCTGCTGCAGCCTTGATATCAAGTTGATTAGCTAAAAGAATTTCATCTGAATTTTCTTTTATAGCTTCGATTGCAAAGTCAAAAAATTTATTTTTTTGATTGCTTGTTACGGTATTGAGTATTGAGCTAGCACTTTTTGCTTTGAGACCTATTTCAAACAATGATGTTGTAAGTTTTGTGTTCATTTTTTAATAAACCATGTTTGTTTGGTTCTAGTGCTAATATTTCTTATTGGTTTTTTGTTCTTTCCTGACGCAATAACCATTGCACATTTATTCTTTAAACAGATTTCAGCTGCATCTATTTTAGAAATCATTCCGCCTTTACCCATCTGACTTGCATGACCGGCCATCATTTTAATCTTCGGTGTAATTTTACCAACCTCCTTAATAAGCGAACCACGCTTTCGGGTTTGCATGTCTTTTTCAGAATTATAAAGTCCCTCAACAGTAGATAAGATAATTAACAAATCTGCGCCTATAAGTTTTGCTACCTTTGATGCTAGCAGATCGTTGTCACCAAACTTAATTTCATCAGTTGCCGTAGTGTCATTTTCATTGATGATTGGTAGACATCCCACTTCCAATAACTTATTGACAGTTTGTCGGGCATTTTTAGATGAAAGCTTTAGCTCTGTATCTCTTGGAGTTAAAAGAATTTGACTAATAGGTATAGAAAATTTATTAAGGTGTTTCTTCCATGCAGACATTAATTCGATCTGACCATGCGCAGCCAAAGCCTGTGATTCAGGAAGGGTTAAATTTTCAGAAAATTTAATTTTTTTTCTACCAAGCGCAATCGCGCCTGAAGATACAATTAAAACTTCTTTACCATTTTTTATCAGCCATGCTACATCTTCGCTGATTGAGGAAAGAATAGTGTGATTGACCCTTCCATCAGAGTCGGCAAGCACGGCAGAACCAATCTTAATGACTATGCGGTTATATGAAGTTATGCTGTGCATTTTTTAGCTTAGTAATACAATAACTAGGATTATAAAAAATGATATTTAAACACAATAAAAATATTTCAAGAAATTTCATAGTATTTTATTGCTTAGTATTTTTTTTGTCCTCATGCGGGGGCGGGGGCGGAAGTGGTAATAGTAGCTCAATTGCTCAACCAAATCCCTTAACTTTTTCGGTATCTAGCTTGCCATCATCGGTAGAAAGTTATGATTTAACTTCTTTGCAAGTTATTTCGAGTATTGATGAATGTAAATTTCAAATAGACAGTGAAGATTTTTTATGGATAAGCTCTTCAGATGGAAAAAACTTTAATTTTAGAGCACCAATAATATACGTTAACAGCAAAGATTTTACTTTTAACGTATCTGCCATAAGAAATACTTCTAAACCTGAGTGCACAGGCTCAAAAACTTTAATGCTCAATGTTGCAAGACATCAAACACAGTTCATTCCTGATCCCGAACCAAGCAATATTCCATATCTCAGCACTCCATTTTTTACTGCTCACGATGTCGGATTTGGAGGTATAGAAATTACAGACAGATATTCAGCCACAGTTTGTTATCCAACCGAAAATGATTGCGTCACATATAACAATGAGTTATTTGGTCAGGATGCTCATAACATAGCAACCGGAGATTTTAATGGTGACGGTTATGAAGATTTTGTGGTTTCCTGGGCTATTTTTCCGCACACAATCGATCAAAGTAAAAAAATTTATGGACCAATCAACATATATTTAAACGATCAAAATGGTGGATTTGCTGAGGACTTAAATCTCTATGCAGCATCAAATGCTCCCAAACATCCTTTTGCTTATAGGTTAGTTGTTGATGATCTAAATGGTGATGGCTTGGATGATATCTTTGCAGGATCTATGGGATTGTCTGTTAAGCAGGATAAGAGATGGGGAATTGACCCATACCCACATTTTTTATTGCTATCAAACACACTAGGGAAGTTTGAGGAAAGTTCAGCAAATATAAATGATGAAAATAATGGACTGGGACAACTTTGCAGATTTGCTCATGATGCAAGTGGCGGAGATCCAGATGGTGATGGCGATATTGATCTTTTTGCTTGCAACATGTTACTAGTGAATGATGGAGAGGGTAGATTTACCATTCATCCATTCCTTAACCTTGAATGGAATTATCAATATGGAAGCCCAATGAGCAGTCTTTTAGCAGACTTAAATAATGATGGGTTTGATGACATTATTTTTTGGAATTTCAATGACAGATGGAATTTTGATCAAAATCCTGAGGAAGGCTTTACTTTGCTTAGCAATGGCACTAAAGAAATTCAAAACTGGAAAAAAATACCCATACCACCTGGTCCATTTGGTATCAATAAAACTAAATACAATCATGCCGCTAAGGGAGATCTAAATAACGATGGTTTTATGGATGTTGCAGTTGGAATAACCAGGGCGCATCCCTATTATGA
Source organism: SAR86 cluster bacterium (assembly GCA_029248485.1). The sequence goes on from JAQWJG010000048.1 coordinate 10,724, forward strand.
AGGCGCGTATGTGCAAATCTTACTAAATGATGGTTCTGGAAATCTTGTAGATGAGACTGATGCACGTTTTCCTAACCAAGAAAGAGCGGCTAATCATCATGGAGAGAGCAACATCTATATTCTAGACATGAACTTAGATGGAGCCCTTGATATCATTCATTCAACACGAGATTTTCAAAGTAGCTTTCATGGAGCACATGTTGCAATTAATGATGGAGTGGGTAATTTTAGATCTTTACCAAATTCTACCTTTCCTAATCGGCCTGTATCGTTCAATGGCAACAACGATTCTTTATTTAAAGGCGTCCCAATTGATGCAGATAAGCTTGGTTGTCTTGACCTAATCTCAACGACTGACAGTTGGCAAGATGAAAGCACAACAAGAAATTATCTCTTTTCAATACTTAATACCGATTGTAGTTATTAAAGTTAAGTAGCTTGGTGCCCCATACCTGAGTCGAACAGGTACTCCCGAAGGAACGCGATTTTGAATCGCGCGCGTCTACCAATTCCGCCAATGGGGCACGGCGGTCATTGTAGCTGAGTTCAACATCTTTTAGAATTAGCACCTCGCATGAAAACAGAAAAATTCAATTACGATCTACCTGAGCACCTTATTGCTCAATATCCCTCTTCAAAAAGAACCGATTCAAAATTATTGGTAGCCATTGAATCTATTCAACATCAAGTTTTTACTGATATTGCAAAACATATTAATAAAGGAGATCTTTTAATATTAAATAAAACCTCTGTTATTCCAGCACGATTATTCGGAGAGAAAAGTACTGGTGGAAAAATAGAAATCCTACTCGAAAGGTTTTTATCCCATCATCAGACTTTAACTCAAATTAAGTCATCTAGAGCTCCAAGAGAGGGAGCCGAACTAGTGTTTTCATTTCAAGGTAATAGATTTATAGCTACTGTTAAAGGCCGACAAGATAATTTCTTTATTTTAGATTGGTCTGATGATCCAAAACCTTTATTTGAACAATACGGTCAAATCCCTTTACCGCCCTACATGAATAGAGCAGCAGAAAAATTAGATGAAGAGAGGTATGAAACTATTTATGCTGATCCCAATCAAAAAGCATCTGTTGCTGCACCTACTGCTGGCATGCACTTTGATCATGAGCTCCTCAATTCTCTTCAGAGCAAAGGCGTAGAGTTTGGCTATGTAAATTTGCATGTTGGGGCAGGGACTTTTCAACCCGTAAAAACAGATCACATTGAAGATCATGTGATTCATAAAGAGTTGGTTGAGGTTAACTCTGACTTGATTGATCAGGTTAAAAGGATCAAAGCGAGCAAGGGTAAAATTGTTGCTGTTGGAACAACATCTGTTAGAGCTATTGAAACAGCCTTTCAGGATGAGCCGTCGGCATTTAAGGGGGAAACTTCTTTATTTATTTATCCTGGCTATAAGTTTAAAGTGGTTGATCATATGATTACTAATTTCCACTTACCAAAATCTTCCTTGCTTATGCTTGTTGCTGCTTTCATAGGGTATGAAAAAATGATGGAAATCTATAAAACAGCAGTGGAGAAAGAATATAGATTTTTATCTTATGGTGATGCCATGTTTTTGAAATATCATGAAGTTTAATGTTTCTGCTATTTCTGGTTATGCCAGGCGAGGGGAGTTAGATTTTCCAAGGGGAAAAGTGCAAACGCCTGCTTTTATGCCAGTAGGTACGAATGGAACAGTGAAGGCGCTAGAAGTTGAGAACTTGGAGGAAACAGGTTCTGAAATCATCCTAGGGAATACCTATCATCTCATGCTGAGACCTGGAGATGAGCTGATTAAAAATTTAGGCGGACTGCACAAGTTTGCTAATTGGGATAAACCCATACTCACAGATTCAGGTGGTTTTCAAGTATGGAGTCTTGGAGATTTGGCAAAAATTACAGAGGAGGGAGTAAGCTTTCAATCTCCATATGATGGAAAAAAATGCTTTATGAGCCCAGAGGACTCAATGCAGATTCAAGAAAATCTTGGTTCAGATATTGTGATGGTTCTTGATGAGTGTACTCCATATCCATCTGAGCATCAGCAAGCTAAAACCTCCATGGAATTATCTCTACGTTGGGCCAAAAGATCTCGTGATGCTCATAAATCTAACTCTGCTTTATTTGGAATTGTTCAGGGTGGCATGCATGAGGATCTTCGTATTGAATCACTCAAAGGATTGGAGGAGATAGGGTTTGATGGAATTGCAGTTGGTGGATTAAGCGTCGGTGAGCCTAAGGAAGATAAAACCAGGATACTTAAACACCTTGCACCTCATTTGCCTGAATCTAAACCACATTATCTAATGGGAGTTGGCAAGCCTGAGGACATAGTAGAGGCAGTGTTTTACGGAATAGATATGTTTGATTGTGTTTTACCCACTCGAAATGCTCGAAATGGTCAACTCATCACATCTTACGGTGTTTTGAATATTAGAAATGCTCCAAGCAAAAAC
>JAQWJG010000036.1 GCA_029248485.1 SAR86 cluster bacterium
CAATGATATGAAATTACCTGTTTCACTCTCGATTTGATCTTCAGTACAAAAAATATGGCCATCATCTTGAGTAAATCCACGAACTCTCATCAGACCATGCATGGTACCTGAGGCTTCATACCTATGACATGATCCAAATTCTGCAAGTCTCACTGGTAGGTCTCTGTAAGATTTAAGGCCTTGATTATAAACCTGAACATGACAAGGGCAGTTCATTGGCTTAAGTGCATTAACTCTTTTTTCATTGGCATGCTCTTCATCAATTTCTGTGATGAACATATTTTCACGATACTTATCCCAGTGACCTGAGGCCTCCCAAAGTTTACGATCAACCACTAAAGGAGTATTAATTTCTTCGTAGCCATTAGCAATTTGCTTATTACGCATATAGTTCTGCAAAGCTACATAAATAGACCAACCTTTTGCATGCCAAAAAACCATTCCAGGAGCCTCTTCTTGCAAGTGGAACAAATCCATTTCTTTGGCAAGTTTTCGATGGTCTCGCTTTTCAGCCTCTTCCAAGAGAGTTAAATATTTTTTTAGGTCTTTTTCATTTTTCCAGGCCGTACCATAAATTCTAGAAAGCATTTCATTTTGTGAGTCTCCTTTCCAATATGCTCCGGCAATCTTGGTAAGTTTAAAAGCTCCAACTTTATCTAAACTTGGTAAATGGGGGCCACGACATAAATCTATAAAACCGGTATCACCTTGATTGTAAAGTTGAAAATTATTTTCTTGCTCAGAGTCCTCGATGATCTTAACCTTGTAATCTTCTTTGATATTAGCAAAGTTCTTAATCGCTTCTTCCTTTGAATGAATCGTTTTAGTAATATCAGATTTTTCAGCAACAATTCTCTCCATTTCTTTTTCAATTTTTGGCAAGTCATCTATGGAAACTCTCTCATCAGATAAAAAGTCATAGTAAAAGCCGTTTTCAATAGTCGGGCCAATGGCTAATTTAGCTTTTGGATAGAGGTTTTTTATAGCGCGGGCTAGCACCTGAGCCGCGACTGTGTGCCTCATAATTTCCAGACCTTCATCTGAATCAACTGTAAAAATAGAGATATCCGCATCCTGACTAACAACATCACTAAGGTCTCTCTGCTCACCGTTAACACTAAAAGCAACAGCAGCTTTTGCTAAACCAGCTCCAATCATATTTGCAATTTCAAGCCCGCTAATGCCAACAGGAGCCTGCTTCTGAGATCCGTCAGGGAGTGTAATTGTGATTTCTTTGCTCATGGTATTGGTCCTTGCGCCCTATTCTAATATTTTTAACTCGAAAGGTATATTTTCAGCAGCACTTTCTATTGAACACTCTTTAATTTAACATGAAGAAACGTTTTAATTTACAAAGTTTGGGAGTCATTATGGCAGTTAGTGTTTTACTTAGCGGAACCTTAAAGGATGGATTGGTTGATCAATTTTCAGGAATTTGTACTGAGGCTTTTCATGTCACGCGTGCATATGATGGGTGTCAAAATATCAATCTCACATTGCATGTTGAAGATCCTCATAAGTTTGTCCTTACAGAAGTTTGGGATTCAAAAGAGCACTACGAAAAATATTTAGCTTTTAGAACAGAGGATGGAACTGTTGGTACTATTGGCGACATGTGTGTTGATGGACCAAATATAGATATTTTTGATATAACAGACGCTTAACCAAAGCCTTCTTAGTTAAACGGATATAACAACTCCCTCCTAAGGAGTAGTTCTAGGTTCGATTCCTGGAGAGGGCACCATTCAAGATGTTTAAAAACAATCCAACGCATCCAAAGTCATGTGGATGATTAAACCAACTGCAATTATTCTAGTTTTTGAAAAAAAACTCATGAGTAGGTATATACCAATAAACCAATGCTGATGGAGAGGATGGAATCCTATGCTGCAACGATTAGCGTCGTAAATTGGGCTAGCCAGTAAATGATCTAAGTCAACCAGCATGGTTGCTATCATTATTAAATAAGACAACTTCCAATTTTCTTTAAAAAATAAAAAAGCAATTAATAAAGGAACTATAAAATGCAGAGCTAGATGTAACATAGGCTCAATAGATCAGTTTTTTTCAGGCTCTTGAATTTGGCTCGCTAAAACTACAGCAACAAGTGCAAAGCATCCCATAATATTGAAAGCTACAAAGTAAGTATCTTGAAAACCTATTAATATGCTTGTTATTAGAATTCCAATTGGTTGAAGTGGAGAAATAATAGGAGATGATATGCCTCTGGCTTTCCCAAGATTGTGTGCCCCAAAAGTTCTTAGGTAACACGCGGTCATAAGAGGAGTTGCAGCACCAAAACCTAAACCAAATATGAATGCACTTAAGAGAAATATGCTTGGTTCATTTAAATAAGTAATTCCAAAGATTCCAATTGCTTGAAGGAACATCCCCATCATTGAAGGATGTGCAGCCTTCATCAAGTCCATGAGATATCCAAATATTATTTTTCCTAGGACTCCACCAAAAGCAGATAGAGCATAAGCAAAAACATATTGTTTAACAGGAAGGCCTAAAAGATTCCAAGTTTCATCTAACCCCATCTTGCTTGCATGAACGGGTAAAAAAGCAAGCACGCCCATCATTGAAAGAAATTGAAAGGCGAATGCTAAGGAAATCATCCAAAAAACTTTTTTAGATAAAAGATCTTTTGCGCTCATCTCCTGAGGCAAAGATTCTTCTTCATTATCTTTTTTTATGCCATCTTTAAATTGATTAACAGTCTTTGGATCATCAATCACAGTAAAAAAGATCAGAGGTAACAAAATGAAAAGAACTACAGAAGCAAAGATTACATAAACATTTCTCCATCCCACTAAATCAAGAAGAGGATCAACAACCAAAGGAAGAACAACTCCTGAAAAGGAAATACCTATTGCTGCAATACCTAGCGCTCTGCCAGCATTTTTATCAAACCAATTTGAGATTAATTTAGCTACGGCTAAATTTCCCATCATAATAGATCCCAGGGCGATGATGGTAAGATAAATTGTCAGAAGAGACCCATAAGAATTTATGAAACTTAAAGAGAAAAGTCCTACGGCATAAATTACAGCCCCGATCATCATAAAATTTTTAACAGAATACTTATCAAGGGCACGGCCTACCACAATTGCCAAAATTCCTACAGGTAGAAAGTAGAATGCGGAAACCATACCGAGCTGACTTTCGGTCATGCCTAGTTCTGATATTAGGTAAGGCCAAATGACAGGAAAGCTGTAAAAAATAAAACCTACAACAGTGAATTCAAGGGTAAGACCCGTAAATACCATTCTCCACCCAAAAAACTTCATTCTCACTCTATAGTTACCAGTGGTTTGCTAGAAGCATCATATATGATCCCAATCATTCTCTTTATTCTGAATAAAGATTTACTATTTGATCGCCGTTTTTAATATTTTTAATATTCTGAAAAAATAACTCAAATGCTCGCTCTAAAGATAACAGCGAGTGGGCGGAATCATGAGCTGAAATAAAACAATTCTTAGCCGTCCAAAGTGAAGAACTAGCATCAAGAGGCTCAACCTTAGTAGTATCCAATGCAGCAGCAGCAATTTTTTCACCATTCAATGCATCGCTAAGATCTTCTTCATTAATTGCAGTGCCTCGACCCACATTGATTATCATGGCAGAGTTACTAAGCTTTTCTAAGATATCTGCATTGATAATATCTCTTGTTTGGGGGCTATCTGGCAATGAAAGTACCAAGTAATCAGTTAGTGGAAGCAATTCCTCAAACCGATCCAGACCCAATACTTCATCAGCATGCTCATCATCTTGCGGGTTGCGTCTTATCCCAGTTACCCTCATTCCAAAAGCTTTACCTAACTTTGCCACCTGGCTGCCAATGCCCCCATAACCAAGGATCACTAAGGTTTTATGAGTAAGCTCGCCATCTCCTGCTATTGGAGCCCAGTTTTTAGATTGCTGATATTCAATGTGATGATCGATTCTCTTGTTCCATCTTAGGATTTGCGAGAAAACATAATGGGCAATTGGAATGGCATAAACACTACTTGCATTTGCAATGTGAACATTTTCTATTTTCAAAACATCTTGGAGTATTGGCGCATCCATTCCAGCAAAGCCACTTTGAAGAAATTTCATTCGTTTGGCTAAGCTCAATAAGGCATCATGGATTTTTGGATTATCCCTAGCCGCAAATAAGAACTGATAACACATAAACAAAGCATCAGACTCTGGAATGCTCTCCCAGTCTGGGTCGTTAGAGTCCAAAGGGTTCAGTGCGATAATTTCCATTGAAGGATCAAAGGAAAGCAACTCAGATCTATACAGCTTATCATTGTCTTTAGAAATAACGATTCTCATGATTCATCCTTAAGTAGGTATTTCATTATTTTTCCAGCAGCATTCGTGGGTAATTCTCTCACAAACTCTACCTCTCTTGGAACCTTGTAATTAGCCATATTATCTTTAGACCATTGAAGCAGAGAATCAGCATCTAAATCTTGATTAGGTTTTAAGACAACAAAAGCTTTAGCAACCTCGCCCATTCTCTCATCCTCAACACCAATCACAGCTGATTGAGAGATTGCTGGATGGTCACACAAAATATTTTCTATTTCAGCTGGGTAAGCATTGAATCCACCCACAATAAACATATCCTTGCTTCTATCAGTTATTTTTATATAACCATTCGAATCAAGTATTCCAATATCGCCTGTGTGCAACCAACCATCGTCATCTATAGCCTCTTGAGTAGCCTGTGGATTGTTAAAATAGCCTTGAGTAATGTTATAGCCCCTTACCAATATCTCCCCTGGCTCCCCAGCAGATACTATTTGGTTATCCTGATCCACACATTTAACTTCAACATCAGCTATAGCACGGCCTGAAGTAGTTGCAATGGTCTCATAATCATCATTAGGCGTACACATGGTCACAACACCCGTGCTTTCTGTGAGCCCATATGCAGTAATAACAGTTTCAAAACCTAAGATTTCTTTCATGTCCTTAATTAGCTGAATGGGAATAGAGGCAGCTCCAGTAACCCCCAGTCTTAATGAAGATATATCCATAGTTTCTATTAATTGACTGGTTAAAATAGATTGATAAAGAGTTGGAGGGCCCGGAAGCATAGAAATTTTTTCTTTATTAATTGTCTGAATGATCTTATCTGCATCAAAGATTGGACATGGATATGCAGTAACACCTCGCATTACAGCAGCAAGCCAACCAGCCTTGTATCCAAAAGTATGAAAAAACGGATTAATAATTAGATATCTATCATTCTCATTCAAACCAATATAAGTGGACCAATAATCAAATACTTTAATATTTTGTAAATGCGAAGATATCACTCCTTTAGGTTTTCCAGTGGTACCAGAAGTAAAAATAATATCTGCCATATCTGTTTCAGTGACTTCGGGTAGTTGAACATCTAGAGTCTTATCTTTAAGGGTTGAGAAAGGAATGTTTGAATCTATTGCCTCTGTCTCATCAAGCGAAATTTGATATTTTAAATAAGGAAGATCTTCATTTTTTAGAAGCTGAAAGTAGTCAGTTCCAAGAAAAGCTTTTACGCTAAATAAAATTTTGGATTCTGAATTATTTAAGATGTAAGCGGCTTCCTTCCCTTTCATTCTTGTGTTGATGGGAACTAAAACTCCGCCGACCTTATGGATTGCTATAGCTGCTAGAACCCACTCATTCATGTTGGGGGCCCAAATAGCCACTCTATCGCCTGGCGAAATGTTGAGATCTATTAAATGAGTAGCAATGTTTGTTGATAAATTATCTAGCTCTAAAAAAGATAGGGTTTCATGATCAGAAATTAAAGCGGGTTTAGATCCTAAGCTTTCAGCCTGGTGTTTTATTAACGCGGGTATCGTAAGTGAGCTTAGGTTTTTCAATCTAATATCCTTGCCCAACGGTAATCATACTTGTAATACTTCAATCCTATAGATGATTCTGAAAATCTAACGCCTGGAAGAGAGGAAATTTCTTCATACAAGACTTTTGATAACTTAGTAACATCCTCTGCAAGAACAAATGCCATTAAATCATGCCTCCCGATAAGCGATGATACAAACCTTACTTCTTTCATTTTTGATAAGGCTTTTGCAACTGAATCTTTGGCTCGAGTTTCAACATCTAATCCAACAAAAGCAAGAGAAGGATTTTCCATGCGATTAATATTATTAATAACTGAAATTTTAATTACTCTGTTTTTAATAAGTTTCTGAATTCTATTTCGAACTGTGCCCTCTGTCACTCCAATAACTTTTGCCATTTGGTTGTTGGACATTCTTGCGTCCGCACCAAGCAACTGAATAATTTTTTTGTCCGTTTGATCAAGCTTCATTTGCAAAAGGCGTCCAGTCAGTTTCAAACTTATATACATTAGAAGCTATTGCAGGCGCGATACTCTTAATACCTACAATGGACGGCAGTGTTTCATCTAAAAAAACTTTCGTTTCATCTAAGCTTTGAGTGGCACACAGGATTTCAATATCTTGAATCCCACTTACAACATTTACACTAAAGACTTCTTTTTGCTGAGAGAGAACCTCGGCCACCTCCTCTAACTTATCACCTTGAACTCTTATACCAATTGGAAGTAAGTGGTCATAACCACATTTTTCAAAATCTGCTATTGCTATGATTTTACAAAAACCCCCATCAATAATTTTTGCAAGTCGCTTGCTAACAGTAACTTCATTTACAGATAGTTTTTCTGCAATAAATTTTGCTGGCGCACGACCGTCCTCCTCAAGAATTTGAAGAATCTTATGATCAAGATCATCGAGTGAGAGTTTCACTTTTTCAATAAATTACTTTGGAAATTAAAATTCTCTTTTTTCCAAATCTAAACCTGATGGAATATCAGCTCTATTGACCAAAAATTGCCCGTACCATTTTCTTAATTTATGCAAAGGGCCATCGCCATCACAGACTACTGGATCAGGGATGTAAATTTTATTTTCCCAAATAGCCACGTCTTGCCCAAAAGCATAATTATTAGCATCAACATAGCCTTGAATAAATGCAGCCTCATCTTCAGCTGACATGCCAGGCACTTTTTTAACCATGACTCCAAAATTAATAACAAAAGAGGTTAGGGTTAAGGGTATATGACTGACTAATAGTCTACTTTCAACTTTTGCCCCATCATGAACAGCGCTCATATAAGTTGTCATATAAGCTGGGCCTTCATATCTAGCTTGAGAAAATAAATCCCTTCCTAAAATAGGACTATCTGCTGTCATTTCTTGTGTGTAAGTATGATTTTTGGCTTCATTCCAAAACCCTTCAAATGGAGCTTGGTGTACTGGACCAAAATGGCCTTTGTCAGCCATATTATCAATCAACTCTCTACAATTATTCTTTACTATGAAGCTTGCCATACCATAGTCTGACCAGTCATCTGAGTAACACTCCTCTATTTTATCTGGAGTAAAGTCTGGGCCTTGCTTCTCTACATCGTGCCAAACCATAACCATCTGATTTATTTCTAACACTGGCCAAGAAGTATCTCCACCAACATCTACGGCAACTGAGCCATCCTCGCTTCTAGAAATTAATATCTTATTGTTAAATCCAAAAATTGTTTTTGTTTCTCCAACCGGGAAATCCCTTTGATGACCCAAAACAAACCATCCTCTTGGAAATCTATCTGGTAAATCATTCATATCTGTCTCCTATCTTTAATTAAACTTTTGCCCGTCTGGATCTGCTGGTTTTTGATCTTTATCAAACCAAACATAAACCACCCCATCATTTTCACTCACTTCCCATGAGCGAGTTATAGCTTTAGCGGGGATTTTTTTTGCGTAAGGGATCTGATCGCATTGTCCATCTCCTGCCCAACGCCAAGCATGGAATGGGCATTGAATACTATTTTCATCAACCTCACCACAAGCTAAAGATGCTCCCATATGCTTACAATATAAATCAAGACTTCTTAAAACAGTATCTTCTCCTCTCCAAACTACAATCTGAGTTGGGAAGTCGTCAATCTGGATTGCTTTCTTTGGAGGGATGTCCTCACTTTTTGCAACTTTATACCAACCAGACTCTAAACCACTGGCAGCAGGATCTTTTTGTTCTGGAAGCTCAGGCGCTATTAGTTCTTGGTCAGTCAAAATATTCTCTCTGTCTTTTTGTAACTAATAATAACTATTATATAAATACATTAAATAATCAACGAGTAACCAGTGGATTTAATTTGTCAAATTTTGGTTAAATTCAGCAATCACTTCCTCTGCTAATATTAATTGCTCGATATTTTTTGAAGTAGGCACCAAAATCACATCTGTTGCACCCGCAGCTTTAATTAACTTAAGAAAATCAATTAATTCATCCTGACTGCCTGAAAAACCTGCTGTTTTTGCTAAATCCTTAGCAAGATCATCACCCATCCAGCTTAAATATCTTTCAAGGTGAATTTGAATGTCTGATCGAGCCGCTTCACCCAATCCAAACCAAAAACTTGTTACCAATCTAGGAGTTTTATTTTTTTTCTTGAACGCATCATTAACTCGATTGAATGAATCTTTGATCTCCTCAATATCTGCATTGAATGAAAATCCTGCTAAACCTTCAGCAAAATTTGAGGACATCTCCATAGCTTTCGGGCCTACTGCGCCAGCTAATATTTGCGGCCCGTTCTTCGAAGCGGTTGTTGGTCCAAGATTGGGATGATACTCCTTTGACCAAACGGACTGCATGGTTTCAACACAGTTAGAAAGCTTGGCCCACCTTCTATCAGACCATTTAGAGCCTATGGCATTGTAGTCTTCTTCCCTTCCACCAACCCCTACACCCAGGGTAAATCTACCTTCAGAGATCATATCAATGGTTGCAAACTGTTTAGCGCTCAGTATTGGGTTATGCATTGTTAACACTGAGATAGTTGCGATAATCTCCACACGCTTAGTCCAGGCAGCTACTGCACTTAAAGTAGAAACAAATTCAGGATTAGGAAATAAAATTCTTTCCCCAAGAGCAATATGTGACCATGGACCACCATCTATTCTCAAAGTCCAATTCTCTAAGTCTTCCCTGGATAAATCAGGCTCCATGACCGGAAGGGTCATGCCAATTTTCATGATTGAGATTTCTTTTTCAATAAATCCAAAGCTACATCGACAATCATATCTTCTTGGCCGCCAACCATCTTTCTTTTTCCTAGTTCAACCAATATTTCTCTGGTATCGAGATCATAAGTTTCTGCAGCTGATTCAGCATGCCTTAAAAACGATGAGTAAACACCAGCATAGCCCAATGTTAAAGTTTCTCTGTCTACTCTTACGGGTCTATCCTGCAAGGGTCGAACTAGCTCTTCGGCAGCATCCATTAATTTAAAGAGATCTGTTCCATGCTCCCACCCCAACCTATCAATTGCTGCGATGAAAACTTCAAGAGGGGCATTTCCTGCTCCAGCCCCCATGCCGGCAAGACTTGCATCAACTCGATTTGCTCCATTTTCAACAGCAACAATTGAATTAGAAACTCCTAAAGATAAATTATGATGTGCATGCATGCCTGTTTGAGTTTTAGAATCCAAAGTATCTTTAAATGCTTTAAATCTATCTGCTACATCCTTCATGCTCAATGCGCCACCCGAATCAACAACGTATACACATTCAGCTCCATAAGACTCCATCAATTTGGCCTGTTCTGCTAAGTTTGCTGGTGATGTCATGTGTGACATCATCAAAAAACCAATGGTATCCATTCCTAATTCTCTTGCAAACTCTATGTGCTGCTTTGAAACATCTGCCTCGGTACAGTGAGTTGCAACTCTGACTGATCTAACCCCAAGATCCCATGCCCACTTAAGATCCTCTTTTATTGCAATTCCAGGCAAAATAAGAGTTGTAAGTTTTGCATGATGTAATTTCTCAGCAACTGCGCCAATCCATTCTTGATCTGTGTGGGCTCCAAAACCATAATTAAATGAAGACCCAGACAAACCATCTCCATGAGCGACCTCAATGGCATCAACTTTAGCTTCATCTAGTGCCTTTGCAATCTCAATTACATGATCTAAGCCATATTGATGTCTGATTGCATGCATACCATCTCTTAACGTGACATCTTGTATATAAAGCTTACTCATGAGTTAAGTTTAATTAATTCCTGTGCAGTTCCCATCGCAGCAGAAGTCATAATATCTAGATTCCCTGCATAAGTTGGCAAATAGTGCCCAGCGCCCTCAACTTCAAGGAAAATCGATGCTTTTAGTCCCTCAAACTCACCATAGCCAGGAATAAGGCATGGATTATTAGAGCCAAATCTTTCAAATTGAACTTCTTGCTTTAATCGATAGCCCGGTACGTATGACTGAACACGCTCTACCATCGCTTCAATGCTATCTTTAACTAACTGCTGATCAACGGGATCACACAAAGTAAAAACAGTATTTCTCATTAATAGAGGAGGCTCAGCAGGATTAAGCACTATGATTGCTTTAGCTCTGTCTGCCCCTCCAACTTTTTCAAGCCCTAGCTTCGTTGTTTGAGTAAATTCATCGATATTCGCTCTTGTTCCTGGGCCAGCAGATTTTGAAGAAACAGATGCAACTATCTCAGCATATTTAACACTGGAAACTTGATTAACTGCTGCAACCATTGGGATGGTAGCTTGGCCTCCGCAGGTCACCATGTTTACATTCTTTTCTTTTAAATGTTCTGTTAAATTGACAACTGGTACGCAATATGGGCCTATTGCTGCTGGGGTAAGGTCTATCATCTGCTTGCCATCATTTATAATTAAATCATGATGATTCTTGTGGGCACCAGCAGATGTTGCATCAAAAAATATTTCAGTATCTTGATACTCATCCATTTCCATAAAGCCCTGCAAGCCAGTAGATGAAATCGCAATATTATGAGATTTAGCCATTGCTAGACCTTCAGAGTCAGGATCAATTCCAATAACTCCATTTAAAGATAGTGATTTAGAGGTTTTAATAATTTTTAACATCAGGTCTGTACCGATGTTTCCAGATCCAATAATTGCACATTTGACTTTGCTCATAATTAGATAAAATTAATTTCGCAGGTTCCAACGCCCTTGAGCTCTAATGAAAAACTATCGCCAGCAATTGCTGGCTCAAGAGGAACTAGAGATCCTGATAAAATAAACTCACCTTTGAGCAAAGGAATGTCATATTCACCCAAAGTGTTAGCAAGCCATGCAACTGCTTCCGCTGGATGACCTTGAACTGCAGAACCAAAACCTGATGACAAGTATTCACCATTCTTATGAACAACCACCTCCAACTCATCCATTGGAGACTTTTCAGGGGAAGATGATCCTTCTCCTAAAACAAAAATTCCACAGGATGCATTATCAGCAATGGTATCTTGAATTTTAATTTTCCAATCGTCTATTCTTGAATCAACGATTTCAAAACAAGGAACAATTTTGTCAGTTGCCAGAATGACATCTTCCTTTGTAATTCCAGGTCCTTGAATATCTTCTTTTAAAATAAAAGCAATTTCAGCTTCTGCTCTGGGTTGAATCAAAGAATCTTTTATTGAGAAATTAGATTTATTTTTAACTTGCATCTTGTCTGTTAAAAAACCAAAATCTGGTTGGTTGACTCCAAGCATTTCTTGTACCACTGGACTTGTAACACCGATTTTCTTTCCAATAACCTTTTCACCTTGGTCTTCTCTTAATGTAAGAAATTTACGAGAAATTTGATAAGCATCATTGATATCTATCTCATCATATTTATCAGAAAGTGGCTGAACTGTTTCTTGATTTTTTAAAGCCAAAAATAGGTCTGAAGCTATATCATTTATAGTATTTAAATTCATATTTAAGCTGATAAAAAATTAATGCAGGCCTCATTAAAAATTTGCTCTTTCTCAATCATAACCCAATGTCCACACTGGCTAAAAAGCATGATCTGAGCATTTGGACATTTTTCACCAATCTTCATTGAGCCTGATACGGGAATAAATTGATCATTGATGCCCCAAAAAGCAAGAATAGGATGTTTGATTTTTGAAAGATCTTTTTCCATATTTGGAATCGTCATAGAAGCTAGGACTTGCGAATTCATCAATGGAAGTATTTCCATTCTATCTGACACCATTTCATCAGAAATAATTGAAGAGTCATATGGAAAAAGCGAAAGCAAGCCCTCTATTTTTTCTTGATTCATCTCTCCACCCAAGAAATCAGCAAGAAGTTTCTGTATGCCTGGCATTTTGTTGTAAGTATCTTGGTCTTCAACACCTCCTGGAGCCATAAGAATTAATTTTTCTACTCTTTTGGGGTGACTCAGAGCAAGACCTAAAGCCAATGCCCCGCCTAAACTATTTCCAATTAATGAGAATGATTCAACCTTCAGTGCATCAAGAAGCTGGAGTATTTTGCTATTAAAATAGTCTAGCGAATAAGTTTCATCCTCTGGCTTGCTTGAAAAACCATATCCAGGAAGGTCAGGCAAAATAACTCTATATCCTGCTTCTTTTAAAGCTATAAAATTATTTTTAAAATTGGTATGCCCAGATGCACCAGTTCCACTTCCATGCAACAAAACCACAACATCCCCTTCTCCCTCGTCATAATAATGAAACTTAAAGTCATTCTCGACTTCTAAATAAGAGCCTTGAGGAATCATCGAGCTAAATCCTAGTTAAGGTTAATGGCAATCCATCTATTGGCCTTGGCAGATGCACATGCATGAATGCAGGATCGTAATTAGATCTAAGATTCACTTTATAATTTTTTAATAGCCTAAATAAATACAGTTTTGCATTCATCATTGCAAAATGCATGCCAATACATTTATGCGCACCACCACCAAATGGCACATAGCTAAACCCATGTTTTTTATGCTCAGCTCTTTCTGGAGAAAATCTCATAGGATCAAACTCTAAAGGATTTGACCACCATTCTTCCATACGGTGAGTAAATGGTGGGCTAAGCATCACCACAGTATTTGCAGGTATATCATATCCCGCAACATTAACGTCTCTGGTGGTGCGCCTATTTAAAATCATGACTGATGGATAGAATCTCAAGGTTTCTTGAAAAACATATTCAGTCATAGTCATTTCAGCCATGTCTTCAAATGAGGGCATTTCATTGCTTACACTAAAAATTTCATCTCGAACCCTTTCTTGCCATTGAGGATTTTTGCCAAGGTAATAAAGAATATTTGTAAGTGCGCTTGTTGTGGTATCAAATGCTGCAAATAATAAAAATGCCATGTGCCCATCAATATCCACATCTTCTAAATATTCACCATCCTCATCTTGAGCATTGCAATATCTTGTAAACATATCTTGAGCATCAGAACCCCTTCTTTTAGGTATATTTGAGATAAAAAACTCTCTAAGCTCTTCGCGAGCCTGCATAGATTTTCTAAATTTTAAAAATGGCAGATCATAAGGCAAGGGAGTTACCAAGCCCTCATTGATTGTTGAAAAAAGATAATTCAACCTTTTGGCTTCAGGACTTTTTTCATCCAAACCTATAAATACCCTTGCAGCAACATCCATTAATGTTTCTTGAATATTGTCATAGAATACAAACTCCTCTTCAACAGGAAGCGCTTGAATACGGCGCTCTTGAATAGGAATTAACATATCCACATAAGATTTAAGTGCATCTGTCTTAAAAGCTGGTTGCGATGCTCTTCTTGTCTTTTTATGTTTTTTATCATCCCTCAGTAACATACCCTCAGGGTATAAAGTGCCCAGCGAACTTGCATAACCACCAGCCACACTGAAATTACCCTTGGGATCAAATAGGGCTGCCTCATTAAATTCTGGACCAAGGCACATTAAAACTCTTTGATTGCGAACCATGTCCAGCCTAGAAACAGGGCCATATTTATCATAGTGTTTATTACACATTGCTAAAGTATCTTTGACTAGCTCAACTGTCTTGCCGAGAAAAGGCCAGCCATACTGCCCTGGGAACATAGAAAGATCTCTATTATCGGGAGGCAATTTATTAATATATTCCATGGTCTATTTTATTATGAATTTTTTTGAACTAATTTCCACCAATAATTTGGGAAAAACCTTCTGATCCTTGTTGCGTATAAAGCATCAGGAGTGGGATAACATATTACCTTATCGGTTAGTATATCCCTCTCAATTGCGCTCACCACATCCTCAGGATTGTTGAGTTTGCCTCCCATGACAGACTTTTTAATTGATTGGGGAGCATCAGTCTCATCTACAAATCTCATTAAAGGAGTGTCGGTTATTGCAGGGCATACTAGCATCACTCTTATATTTGTATCTTCTAACTCTTTAGCTAAAATTTCTCCATACATATTTACTGCGGCTTTAGAAGCACTATATGCTGACATATGCTCAACAGGACATGTGCCAGCAATTGAACCAAATAAAATTATTTGACCTGAATCTTTCTCCATCATTTGAGGCAGAACATTTGCAACAATATTAACCGTGCCCTCATAGTTGATTCTCATTAATTGATTAATTGACTCAGCTGATAAATCAGCCACCCTACCCAAGGGCATTATTGCGCCCGCATTTGTAACCCTATCAATTGAACCTACTTCTGATTGAACTTGTTGAACCATGGACTTGACTGCGTTTGAGTCAGATAAATCACATGGAAAAATAGATATATTATTTGATTCTTGCTTTAACTCATTTAGCCCTTCCTCATTTACATCTATAGCAGCAACATGCACACCATCAGCAGCCAATCTTTTAGAAGAGATTCTACCCATGCCGCTTGCAGCTCCAGTGACCAATGCAACTTTCAATTCACTCATACTTTCCCCTTATTAAATTTTTAACTTAGTTAAATTATTCTATACCTACTTGTCGGAATTACTTCGATCTTTTCAAAATCAATAAATTTCTCGCAACTATCCATCATGATCTGAACATGTTTTGCCAATTGCTCTGGGTTATTTTGGGAGTCATAGAAAACCGCTGGATCTGTCATAGCATCCAATGGAAAGCACTCCTCGATAATAGCAATGAAGGATGGAGATCCTTTCTGCAAAGGTCTCACAACTGTATTTTGCACATAAATAAAATTAGATTGAGTTTCAATGGCAATTTTTGTGTGGTAGTTAGTCCAATGCTCAAACCAATCATATGCAGACATTCTTTCTGGCTTCTCTAAAAAAACAACTTGTGAAAACCCCTCTGATCTAGAGCCCAAAGGACTTTTTTCTAAGTTGTCTAAAATAATTGATTCGCTGACAACAAAACCATAAATTTTGTTTGTAATTTCTTCTAAGTGACTTTGAAGTGTATTTGCTAAAAAGTAACTTTTTACTTTTATGAATATGACTGCGTTTGGTGCGGGAGGATAGTTTGATTGTGCCAAGTTATTTGCTGGCTCAACATCTGTATCAGCAATGTTAACTTGGAATTCTAAAACAAGTTTTTTAATATCATTAGATAAATTATTAAGTAGTTTGTCTTTAAAAATTTCTAGGCTATCGTCATCTTTTTTCCAGAGTTGATAAGCAAGTTTTTCCATTTATGCTCTTTGAGATGATGCTGAGATGACCTCGCCAGTCATATATGAAGAAAGATCTGATGCAAGAAATAAAATAATGTTCGCTATCTCCCATGGCTCTGCCCCTCTTCCAAAAGCTTCTTTTGATTCTAGTTCAGCTATTAGGTCATCTGAACTGGTCTTGGATAAGTGTGGATTCATTGCAAGACTAGGAGCTACTGCATTAATTCTAATTCCATGATCTACGGTTTCTAATGCAACACACCTTGTTAAAGCCATCACTCCAGCCTTTGCAGCAGCGTAGTGAGATTGACCTGCTTGTGCTCTCCAGCCCAACACAGATGCATTGTTAACTATTACGCCTTGGGTATTTTTAAGCACTGGAATGGCAGCTCTCATGATTTTCATCGCACCATTAAGAGTAACGTCCATTACTAGATCCCAAGCATCATTGGTCATATTTTCTAACAAGGATTCTCCACCAAGGCCTGCATTATTGATCACTCCATTTAAAGATGAATAGCAAGAAATGGCCTCTTTGAACATAGCTTCAATTTCTTCATCATTCGTTACATTGCAAAGACATCCATTAACTGCACCTAACTTCAGTTTTCGTAAACTTTCTATTGCCTCATCCAATCTTCCCTGATGAACATCAGAAATAAAAATATTTGCCCCCTCCTCAAGAAATCGCTTCGCTGTTGAAAAGCCGATTCCGGAACCAGCTGCAGCGGTAATTAAAATATTTTGATCTTTAAAAAGATTTCTTCCTATGGGATATTCAGGATTCATTAAATTGTTCATGAGCAATTCTCTAAAATTGTAACGTTTGCCTGGCCTCCGCCCTCACACATGGTCTGCAAACCGTATTTAATATTATCTCTTTTCATATTATGAACCAAGGTGGTCATCAATCTCGCACCAGTTGCTCCCAGTGGATGACCAAGAGCAATTGCTCCACCGTTTGTATTAATTTGATCCATTGGGTACTCCATTTCTTTCTGCCAAGCCATAGCAACAGATGCAAATGCTTCATTTATCTCAACTAAACCAATGTCATGCAATTGGATGCCTGACTTTTGAACTGCATATTCTGTTGCAGGCATAGGCGCGGTAAGCATCCAGATTGGATCATCGGCTCTAACACTGATATGCGCTATTCTGGCTAAAGGAGTAAGGTTATGCTCCTTAAGAATTTTTTCTGAAACAATCAAAATAGCTGAAGATGCGTCCGCATTCTGCGAAGAAATAGCAGCTGTAATATCATGACCATCAATCAGAGGATTCAAAGAAGCCATTTTTTCTAATGAAGTTTCTGCTCTTGGAGTCTCATCAGTATCAAAACCTTCAACTGAAACAATTTCATCTTTAAAGAAACCTTTACTAATAGCACTCATGGCTTTTTGATGGCTTTGGTATGCATAGTTTTCCATCTCTAATCTGGATATATTCCATTTTTCTGCAATCATCTGTGCAGAATTAAACTGACTTACCTCTTTATTACCATAGCGCTTGACCCAACCTTTTGATCCAGAAAATGGGTCAGCAAAACCTAGCGCCTGTCCAGCAATCATTGCATAGGATATAGGAATCAAATTCATGTTTTGGACGCCTCCAGCAATAACTACATCAGAGGTACCAGACATGATAGCTTGAGCAGCAAAATGAACAGCTTGCTGAGATGAGCCACATTGACGATCAACGGTTGTTCCAGGAACATGCTCAGGAAGACCTGCAGCCAACCAACAAGTTCTTGCTATGTCGCCAGCTTGAGGTCCAACTGTATCAACGCAACCAAAAATTACATCCTCAACTAATCCTGGATCTAAATCTACTTGATCAAAGGTCGCAGAAAGAACCACAGCCCCTAAATCAGCAGGATGCATATTTGATAAAGTGCCTTTCTTTTTACCTATTGGTGTTCTCAGCGCGCTAACTATGAATGCATCTTGCATACCTATATCCCCTAAAAAGTATATAAAACACCAAGCTCTTCACTAGTGGAAGACAGTGTCTTAAAAATTATCTCTTGTTGCTTGTCTTCATTGCCCCAACAGGCCATCATCGACCAGGCTTTTCTCATATATATATGAAGATCCATCTCCCACGTATAGCCCATTGCTCCATGAGCCTGAATGCTGTTTTTACATGCAAGTTCAGCAGCTTGAGTGCACATAAGTTTTGCGTGAGCGCAATGTAAAGCAGATTTAGGGTTGTTTTCAGATAAAGAATAAGCTGCCCTATATACAGCAGGTTTTGCAAACTCAATTTTAACCGCCACATCAGCCAGCATATGTTTGACAGCCTGAAAGGATCCAATTGGCTTCCCAAATTGAGTTCTATCTAAAACATAAACGGAGCTTAAATCTATCATTTTCTGAGCCAATCCAATTAACAAAGCTGCTGTCATTAATGTACCTCTTGCAGAAACCGCAGAATTAAGTTCATCAAAATTTTCAGAAGCGCAAATAGCATTTTTCATTGAGCTTACTTTAAAGAGCTCTCTAGAGGGATCATTAGAGGATATGATTTCAAAATCCATATCGTCTTTTGCAATGAACTTACATTCGGAATTATCAAGCAAAATAAGTCCAGCTGCATTATTTAAAAACAGTGGATTCGGGGCTAAAGGATGCGCAAGAGCAATGTATTGAGTGCCATCATTGAAATTGCTTTCAACAGCTTCAGTGACATTTTTAGGCAAAAAAGGAATTACATCATTTACTAAAAAAATTTGCTCTGCCACTGGTTCAGGCAGTCCCGCATAGCCCATTTCTTCGACCATCATAGCTAGTGTGACTTGATCCATGCCTAGGCCACCTTTTTCTTCAGAAAGATTTGAGCT
>JAQWJG010000063.1 GCA_029248485.1 SAR86 cluster bacterium
GCCTCTCACGATTTGCATCATTCAATGTCTTACCAGTATTAATGCATACTTTCGTCTCATGAATATCAAAATCTTCTTTTTGAGAGAACATAGTGTCATTGGATACAATAACTGGAATAAGAAATTCAGACGCTAATGGCAAAATACATTGTATAAATTCTTCCTCAAAGCTTTTACCTACCCTTTGAAATTCAATACAAAAATCATCCTGAAAGGTTTCCTTGAAAGAGAGTAATTCTGTTTTTAAATCTTGATTCTTTTTAAGTTTAGCTAGATTAAAAATAGTTGATGAGGGGCCCCCAGCAATTACTATAATATTTCCAGCACAACTACTTAAATCTTCACAAGTTATAGAAATATAGCCATTTTCTTGCTGGAGTTGAGATTTTGAGATAATACCCATTAAAGACTTTAACCCTTCATTATTTTTTGCAAGGCAAAGAATTTCACCAAATTCTCCAGCATGTGATTTTAAGTTAAGAGTAGTGCCTGCTATAGGCTTAATACCTGCTGCCTCGGCCTTCTTAAAAAATTTCACCATGCCAAACATATTATTCAGATCAGTCAGAGCGACCGCAGGCATATTTAACTTCTGAGCATTTTCAATAATCTCATTGATTCTAAGCAATCCCCTGGAAATACTAAATTCAGATGAAACTCTAAGATGAATAAAAGAAGTTTGCATAAAATTAAACAATGACTCCTTTGAATGACTTGCGATGAAAGGATGTATAACCTGACTCTTTCAGAGTAGTTAGGTGATGGGCAGTTCCATACCCTTTGTTTTTTGCAAAATTATAAATTGGGTATTTTTTATCTATCTCTTTCATGAAATCATCTCTATGTACTTTGGCGATAATTGAGGCTGCTGAAATTTCTGAAATTAGCTTATCACCTCCAATAACTGCCTTACAATTTACTTCAACATTTGGAGTAAATTTTCCATCAACATAAACTAAATCTGGTGTGATGGGTAAATTCATTATAGCCTCTTGCATGGCAAGCAAAGTTGCTTGATGAATATTTATCTCGTCAATTTTATCATTTGAGATGCTAGCAAAACTATAAATAGATTGTTCTTTAATTATTTTAGATAGAATTTCTCTTCTAGAGGGAGAAATCTCCTTTGAATCTTTTAATTCTGAAATAGGATTCTTTAAAATCACAGCTGCAGCTGTAACTGGACCAGCCAGGGATCCTCTGCCAACCTCATCGACTCCAGCAATAATCACAATAGATTATCTATTGCGCCAGCAGCCACCTCAAAACCCTCTCCAAGCATAGAATCATTAATCTGAGATAGATAAGACTGATATTTTTCGTGTTCAGATGATATTTTATAAAAACTATTAACAATAGCTTCAGGTGTTAAGTCACGCTGAATTAACTCAGGGAAAATGTGGTCCTGCAAGAGTAGATTGGGCAATCCAACAAATGGGGTTCTGAGCAATCTACTCAAAATAGCATAATTTAGCTTATTGGTTTTGTAGCAAATAATAGGTACAGACCCCAAAACTGCTGCTTCTAACGAAGCTGTACCCGAAGTAACAATAGAAATCGAAGATAATGAAAGAAAATCTTGAGCAGAATCAATAGATAGTTTGTATGGGATTTCATTAATGCCTTTTGTTGATTCAATCATCTCGGCTAATTTTTTGTTTGCAGCTGGTATTAAAAAAAATGTATTAGCATTTATATTTAGAAGTTTTTTTGCTGCATCGAGATAAACTGGCATCAACTGAGAAATTTCACTGACTCTACTTCCAGGCAAAATACTAATAAAATCCCTTGAAGCATCCAAGCTATGTTTTTTGATTACTTCATCATTATTTTGTGGTCTCAGCTGGCTAAATGGATGACCTAAAAAAAAGCTTTGCATGTTTTTTTGATCATAAAAATCACATTCAAACTTAAATAAGCACATGGTTAAATCTACATAAGCCTGTATAGATTTAATCCTATTTTCTCTCCATCCCCACACAGATGGGCTAACTACCTGAATTGTTTTAACTTTCCTTGATTTGAGCTTTTTATGAAAAAACATATTGAAATCAGGTGAGTCAACTCCAATAAAAATATCGATATCATTAGAAATAAAAAGATTCAGTAGTTTTTTTCTAATTGAAAGAATTGTTGGAAGATTAATTAATGGGTCAATCAGACCCATTACATGGAGATCTTGATAATTAATTTCTGGAGGTGTGACAATATTTTTAGAAGCAACTTCGGGGCCTCCTAGGCCATATAAATCTAAATCAAAAATATCTTGCAAGGATTCAACAAGTTTGGAGCCCAGCCTATCTCCTGAATGCTCAGCAGCAATGATGCCTACTTTTATCTTTCTTTTTGACACCTATCGAAGTAGGCCTCTTTTAGATCTTTCCACTGAGGAAATAAAAGTAGCAAGCACCGGATTATTGTCTTGATTCAAAACGTGTAATTTTTTAACTGCATCCTCAAGAGAGTAGCCTTTTCTATAGATAATCCGATAGGCTTTTTTAACCAAGTTTATGGAATCATTATCAAAATTATTTCGCTGCATTCCAACAGTATTCAGGCCTATTGGTCTAGCTGGATTAGCCGCAACTTTTACAAATGCCGGTACATCCATGGTAATTAATGTATTCAAGCCTGTGAATGAATAGTCTCCTAAAGAGCAGAATTGATGAACTAGAGTGACTGCGCCAAGAATAACATTATTTCCAACTGTGACATGTCCAGCTAATCCGGCAGTATTTGCAAATACATTTTCATTGCCAACCACGCAATCATGGGCAATATGAGAGTAAGCCATAAATAAATTTCCATTGCCGATAACTGTCTTGGACTTGTCCTGAACTGTCCCGCGGTGGACTGTAACACCTTCTCGAAAAATATTATTTATACCAATTTCTAGGGTAGTTGCTTCACCATTATATTTTTTATCAGGAGTATCTTCACCGATAGTAGAAAATTGATAAAAAATATTTCCTTCACTGATCTTAGTTGGGCCCTTGATTACAACGTGAGAATGAAGAATGCAATTAGCGCCTATTTCAACATCAGGTCCAATGAGGCAAAAAGGACCAATTTTGACCGATGGGTCGATTTTTGCAGATGGGTCAATAACAGAATCATTCATATTTACTTGGGTCGGTCTGCACAAAGTATGGATGCCTCACAGACATTTTTTCCATCTACTTCAGCCTTACAATCAAATTTCCAAATTCCTCTTTTTTCAGATCTAATACTTGCATGTAAATTAATTATTTCGCCAGGGCTTACAGGATTTTTAAATCTTACTTTATCAGCACCGGCAAAATAATAGATACTTCCCTCTTCAGGAGTCTTTCCCATAGTCATAAACCCTAAAATGCCTGCAGCTTGTGCAAGAGCTTCAATAATTAAAACGCCCGGCATGACTGGTTTATTAGGAAAATGGCCATTAAAAAAATCTTCATTAATTGAAACATTTTTTTGAGCATGGATAGTTTTGCCCAATTCAACTGAAACAATTTTATCTACAAACAAAAATGGATATCTATGCGGTAAATGTTTTAGTATGTCTGAAAATTCATAGCTCATTTTAACTTCCTTTGCTTGATGAAGACCGAAGACTTGGCCCAATCTTTTTGTTCTTGTGCAGGCATTATACCGACATAATTTCCAGCCTTATCAATACTTTTTGTAATAAGAGTATGAGCACCAATTAAAACATTGTCAGCAATCTTTAAATGACCTAGGATTCCAGACAAACCTCCCATTTGTAAATTTTTTCCTATGGTCGTTGAGCCAGCAATAGCACAAGATGCTGCGATTGCTGAATTCTCACCCAAAATTACATTGTGGGCAATGTGGACTTGATTATCTAGCTTCACTCCATTGTGAATTTCTGTGTTATCTATAGCTCCTCTGTCAATCGTGCACCCTGCTCCAATTTCTACGTTATCACCAACTATTAATTTGCCCAATTGTTCAATTTTGATGTAAGCATCATTTTGTGGAGCATAGCCGAAACCATCTGAACCGAGTATTGAATTAAAATGAATAATGGTATTTTTTCCAATCTCTACGTTCATTACCAAAGAAGAATTTGCATGAATAATAGAATTTTTACCTATTTTACAATCAGGGCCAATGTAGACATTGGGACCAATGACAACAGACTCATGAACCTCGGATGTTTCATGGATATAGAAAGAATTAGGTTTGTCAGCATATGGATTTCTATGTTTTGCAAACAATGAGGAAATTATTGCATAAGCAACATAAGGATCATCTGCAATAATCCCTGATGTTTTAAGCTCCGAGGATAATTCAGGCCTAACAATAATTGCAGAAGCAGATGAATCAGTTATAAATTTTTTGTATTTTGAGTTGGCTACAAATGAAATGCATCCAATGGATGCATTTTGAATTGTTGCTATTGAGTTGATGACGACCGCAGGATCGCCAACCAACTTACCATTAACCTTATCAGCTAAGTCTTTTAGGCTATACGATGGCCCGGACAAACTTAGTTGTTGTCTGCGCCATTAGCTGCAGCGACATCAAGCATAGAAGTTACATCATCTGTAAGATCAAGGGCCGTATCAGCAAATAAGATATTTTCCCTTCCAAGAAGTAGCTTCACTTCTTTAGCAGCAATTAACTCAGAAAGAATCTTTTGAAGAGAAGGATTGAGATCTCTAAATACTTTGTCAGCGGTTTCACTTTGTTTAGCTTGAACCTTGCCAACAATAAACTCTATATCTTTACCTTTTTCTTGGATATCTCTTTGCATATCAGCGATTTCTTCTTGCGACAGAGTCTCAGCATCTTTTTGGAGTTTTTCTGCAAGGGCTTGACGCTCAGTTTGCAACAAGGTCGCTCTCTCAATATTGGCTGCATATTCAGTTTCTTCTTCTAGAGCCGTAAAAGCATCTTGAGCAACTTGGGTTGCTAAAACAGCATTACGCATATCAATTACAGCAATACCCTCTGCAGCAAAAGCTGGGATAGCTGCAAGCAATGATGCAATTAATAATGGTACAAATAATAATTTTTTCATCTTAAACCCCTTAAATGGTTGTTACATTTTATATCAATTGAAATAAAAAACACTAACTAATCTCTAAAACACTTGTCCAATGGTGAACTGGAATTCTTCAGTTCTATCAAAAGGCCCGTCATTAAATGGCTGAGAAAAACTAAAACTCATAGGACCAAATCCTGTAATCCAAGTCACGCCGACTCCAATTGAATATCTTAAATCTTCAACTGATGGCTCAAAACAGTTAACCTGATATTCCTGACAATCTGTTGAGAAAACATTACCAAAGTCTAAAAAGAATGCAGATCGCATAGATCTTTGATCTTCAATCATTGGAAGTCTAAAGATGAGCTGAAGGCTTCCTTCTACTAGGAAGTTGCCCCCAATTGGATCTCTAAGCTGCTGAAAACCATAAGGATTTTGTGCAATAGAGTCTGGAACTCCATCGCCATCGGTATCAATGATCAAGGGGCACTCCCCTGTTTTTGCATTAAATTCATAGCATGGAGCTGGAGTTATTCTTGGACCCAAAGTATTTGATTCAAAACCTCTCAATGAACGAGGGCCTCCTGAATAAAAATTTTCAAAGAAAGGGGTTATTTTGGTGTCCCCATACGCTGCTGTGTATCCAAGCTGTCCATCAAACCCAAAAACAAGATTAGCAAAACCTAAAGGACGATAAAATTTTTGTCGAATGTTTGTCTTAAAATAGTTAAGATCGCTGCCCGGAATGGTGGCTTGCAACATTATGTCTGTTGAAGAACCATATGTTGGAAACATACCTCTATTTAAAGTAATTCTAGACCATACAGCTTGAGCTTTAAAAACATCAAACACCGTTCCTTCCGATGCAAGAAAGTCGGCTATCTCTCGTGACGGAAGAGAGCCAGGATCAATATCTGTATTATCAAAATTAAGGTTTAATCCAATTCTTTGAGTATCGCTTATAGGATAACCAAACTGAACGCCGCCACCCATAGAA
>JAQWJG010000053.1 GCA_029248485.1 SAR86 cluster bacterium
CGTTTTAGATATTAGAGAGATCTCAGGTTTTGCTGATTGGTTTATCATAGCAACGGCTTCTTCCTCAAGAAATGCAAAAGCAATTTCTAACAAATTAATTGAATCAATTAAATCTCATCAAAAGAATTTAGTTGGCATTGAGGGTCAAGATGATTCAGAATGGATCTTGGTGGATTGTGGAGATGTAGTTGTAAATATCATGCAACAGGAAACCCGTGAATTTTATGATTTAGAGAGTTTATGGGGTGAAAAGACTCTTGTTTCTGCATAATGAAATGCAAAATTATTAGCATTAGCCACAAGCCATCAAATTGGGAGAAGCAGGCGCTGCAATTTTATTCAAAACAATTGCCTAACCACTTTCAAATTTCTTATGTTGAGGTGAAGCCTTTTTCTTCCAACTCTATGAATAGAGCATCTATATTAGATGCTGAAGCAACAGAAATAATAAAACACCTCGATCAAGACACCCATAATATTTTGTGGGATAGAAAAGGGCAAAAGATCAGTAGCCTCAGTTTTGCAAAGCTTCTGCAGGATCAGACTGATCATGGAAAAAATATTAATTTTATTATAGGCGGCGCCCATGGAGCATCAGAAATACTTTTTAAGGCCTCGCACTTAATTTTATCTGCCTCAGATTTAACTTTTCCACATAGGCTTTTTAAAATATTTTTAATGGAGCAAATTTATAGAGCAAGCACAATTCATAGAAATCACCCATATCATAAATAATGATTTTTGAAGAAAGACAAGTTGAAAAGAATAATTTTTCTATAAGGGCAACCCTACTTTTTGGCCTAACGATCTTAGGGCTAATAGCTGTGCTTCTGCAAGTTTTTTCTTTGCAAATTTCTGGTTATACAGATTATCAACTTGCTGCACTAAATAATAAAAATTATGCAGTACCTGTGCAATCACTTCGAGGTGAGATTTTTGATAGAAATGGAAAAGTTCTTATTAAAAATGAACCAACTTTTGATTTGATTACTCGTCCCAATCTTATTGATGATATAGATTCTTTTTTAGAAAAAATTCAACCTGTAATTTTTCTTTCTGAAAATGAGATATCAAAGTACAAAAAACTGCAAAAAGAAAAAGCATTTGTTAATAAGGAATTAGTTTTAAAAAAAGACCTTTCTGCTGAAGAAATTGCTAGGTTTAATGTAAGAAGTTTTAATTTTCAAAATGCATTTATAGCTCAAAGATACAGAAGAATTAGTGACTACCCAGAGATCTTTTCTCATGTTTTGGGATATACCTCAAGGATTGAAAATGATTTTAAATCGATGCCTGAAATACCTCGAAGTCATTGGAAAGATATAGAATTGATGTATGCCCATGGCTTGATTCGAGGCCAAACAGGATTAGAGCAGATATATGATGATCATTTAAGTGGACAACATGGTCAAAGAGTTTATGAAATGAATGCAAGAGGCCAATTTGTTCAATCATTATCTTTTACTCAACCCGCCAAAGGATTAGATTTATATACCAATTTAGATATTGATGCCCAAAAAAGTGCTGCAAAATTTCTTGGAAATAGAAAAGGTGCTGTTGTAGCTATAGATCTAGAATCTGGGGGTATTAATGTTTTATATAGCTCACCCACATACTCAATAAATGAGCTATCAAATGGCATGAGTGAGAATAGCTTTCAAACTTTATTAAATGATGCTGATAAACCTTTTTTTAATAGAGCATTACAAGGAAGGTATCCACCAGCATCGACAATAAAGCCTGCTATTGGTATGTATGGGTTGTCAAATAATATTGTTAACTGGGATTTTGAAATGAAAGATCCAGGATTTTTTACTTTACCAGAAACTGGAAGAGTCTTTAGAGGGTGGCGAAAGGGAGGCCATGGCAAAGTAAACATGCATAAAGCATTTTTGGTCAGTTCAAATACTTACTTTTTTTCACTTGCATATCAAGCAGATATTGAGGAATTATCTAATTATTTATCCAGTCTAGGTTTTGGGCAGAAAGTTTGTTTAGACTGCTTTGAGGAAGATCCAGCATTTGTTCCAACGCCTGAGTGGAAATACAGCGTGATGAATGCAGGTTGGGTCAAGGGTGATACGGTTAATATGGGTATTGGGCAAGGGTATTTGGTAACAACTCCCATGCAGTTAGCAAACTATGCTGCTCTTCTTGCTACCAAAGGACTACATACAGAGCCCTCCCTTGTTGCTCTAGCCAATCAAAAAAAGTCATTAAAAACTTGGCACGATAAAGGGTTTGATAATTCTGATTGGGCAAAAATGCATCAAGCTTTACTTGGCGTGATTGAAAGTGATTATGGGACTGCCAGGAGTATACGTGATCTTAAAGACTTTCAGGTTGCTGGCAAATCAGGCACAGCTGAGCTTGTAAGTTTAGATAGCAAGGAAGCCTATCAAGAAGTTAGGAGCTCTGAATTGTTGAGGGATCATTCGATTATTATAGCCTTTGGCCCAATGCCCAATCCTAGATATGCAGTTTCTGTAGTAATTGAGAATGGCGAGAGTGGGGGTGCAGTTGCTGGGCCGGTAGCAATTGAGGTTTTAAAGAGTTTAATCAATGAATAAACCATTACAAAAAATATACTTTGATCCATATTTATTTTTTAGCCTTTTTTTATTATCTACCCTTGGTCTATTTTTTTTATTTTCTGCTTCAAATTCAGATATAAGCATTGTTTCAAAACAACTTGTTTATATTGTTGTCGGGTTCATTATTATGATAGTAGTTAGTCAACCAGATCCTGATATTTTTAGAAGGACATCAGGATTATTTCTAATTTTTTCATTATTGTTATTAGGCATTACATATTTAATTGGTCCTGAAATTAATGGAGCCCAAAGATGGTTGAGGGTCGGTCCTTTTTCATTTCAATCTTCAGAATTATTAAAACTTGCAGTACCAATCTTCTTGGCTAATTTTTTATTTGATAAAAAGCTGCCAATCCAAAGAAAAGAGATAATCATTAGTTTGTTAATTATTTTTTGTTGTTTTTTCTTCGTTTTTAGACAACCAGATCTTGGGACTGCATTGATTATTGCTTGCTCGGGACTGTTTGTGCTATTTCTTTCTGGTTTAAGTTGGACCTTTATGGGCGGATCATTTATTTTGCTTTTAATAAGCTCGCCATTTATTTGGAATATTCTTTTGCAGCCTTTTCAACGTCAAAGAATTGCAACATTTTTTAATCCAGAGTCGGATCCGTTTGGAGCAAGCTGGAATATTATCCAATCAAAAGTTGCAATTGGTTCAGGGGGCTTGTTTGGCAAGGGTTTTGGAGAGGGGTCGCAGACGCAGTTAAATTTTCTTCCAGAAACAGAAACTGATTTTATCTTTTCTGTAATAGGAGAAGAGTTTGGATTTCTCGGAGTGCTGTTACTGTTAAGCATCTATTTATTTATATTATTAAGATGTTTTTATTTAGCATTAAGTGCAAGAGATAGGTTTTGTAGATTAGTTATTGGAGGATTAAGCCTTACTTTTGCTGCAAATTTAATTATAAATTTATGCATGGTGGTAGGTTTACTTCCAGTTGTTGGCATGCCATTGCCATTTATAAGTAAGGGTGGGTCATCTTTGATGTCATTATTTCTTGCTTTTGGCATAATTGTTTCTATGGGTACGCATAAAAAATTCTTACCGCAATGAAGTTTCTTTTTATATTTTTTCTTTTCTTTTCAAGCTCTCTGTTTGCTGATTACTCTGAGCATCCAGAAGCACAGGATATTATTGAAACACTTGTGGAGGAGCATGGCTTTGATAGAAGCTATGTTATTCAGATTCTTAAAATGGCAAAGAAACAAGAAAGAATCCTCGAATCAATGTCCTCTCCAGCTGAATTTACTTGGACGTGGGATAGATACAAAAAACTATTTTTAGAAGAAAAGCGTATTTCTAATGGAAAAAAATTTATAAAGAAAAATTCTACTTTATTTAAACAAGTTGAAGATGAGTTTGGGGTGCCCAAGGAAATAATTACCTCAATTTTAGGAGTAGAAACTAGGTATGGAAAGATCCAAGGTGGCTATAGAGTTCTTGATAGCTTGGCAACTCTTGGTTTTGATTTTCCCAGAAGATCAAAATTCTTTAAAAGCGAGCTTATTCAGCTCTTTATTCTTACAAGAGAAAATAATTTAGACATCAATGCAGTTCAAGGATCATATGCGGGCGCTATGGGATATGGTCAGTTTATTTCATCTAGCTATCGAGCCTACGCAATAGATTATGATGGCGATGGATATGCAGATTTATTTAATTCAGTGCCAGATGCTGTAGCTAGTATTGCCAATTATCTTCAAAAACATGGGTGGAAAAGAGGTGGTGCTATAGTTCGAAAGGTTGAAATCAATAAAGTTAATAAAACTTATCAGCATCAAACTAATTTGAAAAAATTTATTCCTCTTCAATTTACTGAAGGTCTTGAAGAAGAATATATTATCAAAAATGGAGATAGTTTATTATCAATCGCAATTAGCAATAATCTTGAATTACAGCAGCTTATGACTCTAAATAATATTAAAAATAAAAATCTTATTAAAAGTGGACAAACCATTCTGCTTAGCAAGCCGAAGGATTTGTATTTTATAGGTGATGATAATTTTATTGCGATTACTAAATACAACCGTAGTCATTTTTATGCTAAAGCCGTGTATGATTTATCCTTAGAATTTAAGTAATAGTTTTATGAAAAAAATAATTTGTTTTCTCTTGCTTGTTCCACTCTGTATGGATGGACTTGCTCAATCCATGGTCCCAAAGGCGCCGAAATTAAACTTAGATAGTTACATACTGGTTGAAGCTAGCACCAATACCGTAATAGCTGAATTTAATTCAGATGATCAAATTTCACCCGCAAGCATGACCAAAGTCATGAGTGGATATGTTGTAGCAGATCAGATAGCTTCCGGGGCTATCAGCTTAGATGACAAAGTATTAATTAGCGAAAAAGCATGGAAAACTGGTGGCTCTAAAATGTTTATTGAAGCTGGAAAAAGAATCTCGGTCCGAGATTTGCTATCTGGAATCGTCATTCAATCTGGAAATGATGCAACTGTTGCCTTGGCTGAATATGTTGCAGGCTCTGAAGAGGGGTTTGTAGATTTCATGAATGCTTACGCATCTGAGCTAGGATTGAGCAATACTTTATTTCAAAATGCTGTTGGATGGACGGATCCTAATCATTTTTCATCAGCCAAAGATCTAGCTAATTTGACAAAAGCACTTATTAACAATTTCCCTGAACATTATTCTACATATAAAGAGAAAGAATTTACTTTTAGCGGTATTAGACAGCTCAATCGCAACAAGCTTTTATGGCGTGATGATACCGTTGATGGTGTCAAAACTGGCCATACAGAGTCTGCTGGCTATTGCTTGATTTCTTCGGCCAAGAGAAATGATATGAGGTTAATAGCAGTAGTTGCAGGCAGCCCATCAGAAAATGAGAGATTAACCTCATCACAGAGATTGCTAGAATATGGGTTTAGATTCTTTGCTACTCAAAAACTTATTGCAAAAGGTTCAGAAATTACTGTTGCTAAGGTTTGGGGCGGCAAATCTGAAGAAGTTGCTCTAGGCACCAATGAAGATATTTTATTAACGTTACCACGATCGGATTTTAAAAATATCAAAGCAAACTATAACTTTAAGAACAATATTCAAGCTCCAATATCCGAGGGCGATACAATAGGCGACATTGAATTTATATCAAATGATAGAGTGGTTCTCTCGGCTCCACTTATCGCTATAGAATCCGTTGAGGCAAAAGGTTTCTTTGGAAGAATTTGGGCTAGAATAGTTTTCTGGATCATGAGTTTATTTTCCATAGGTCAAAATGACTAATGTTCCTGCCATATATCAGGGTAGATTAAACACGCTCGATCAAATCAAGATATCACCATTATCTAGAGCTTATACTTTTTCAGATAGCATCTATGAAGTCATTCCATATTTTTCAGGAAAACCTTTGTGTTACGAAGATCACCTTAATCGAATAACCCAAAGCGCTAATCTCATGAGTTTGAATGTCAATTTTGAGAGCGTGGTTAGTGATATTCAAAAACTTGCTGCTACCTTAACTGAACAAGATGGATATATCTATTACCAAATATCCAGGGGCGTTGATTTGATTAGATCACACCTTTATCAAGACGATCTTGAAATAGAAAGGTTTGGTTATGCAATGCCTATAAGCTTTCCATCTTCTGCTATTAGCGCTATGTTGTGTCAAGATGATAGATGGGGAAAATGTAATATTAAATCCACCTCTTTATTAGGCAATGTTTTGGCTATGAATCAGGCAAAGTCTCAAGGTTGCCAAGAGGTTGTTATGCACAAAGATGGCTTTATGACCGAGGCCGGAGCAAGTAATGTGTTTTATTTTGATTCTGCTGGTTCAGTTAGAACTTCATCTTTGTCCGAAAATATTCTTCCAGGCATCACAAGGCAAATCTTGATCAAAGCACTTGAAAACACTCCTTATTCTGTCAAAGAAGGCAACTGCGCTATTTCAGATTTTAATGACTCCCCCTGCATGTGGTTGACCAGCTCAACAAAAGGAATGCTACCTCTCACCAACCTGATTGGCACTGACTATAAACTAGAGGAAAATTACAAAGGGTATCAGGACGTTGCTGAACTATTTAATTCTGCAATGAAGTTGCATCTTGAAGCTTTAGAATAACCCTTTCAATTTGTTCCCAAGTCTCAGCTTTCATCAAGCCCTTGTTTATGAGATCAACTTTTAGAATCTCTTCATTCAAGCTTAAAAATTCTTTTGCCGTTGCTTG
>JAQWJG010000010.1 GCA_029248485.1 SAR86 cluster bacterium
CCACTCAACTGTCATATCCATTACCAATTGCATTTCATCAAAATTATAAGCTGATAAATGCTCATCAAGTGGACCTAACCATTCTTTCAGCGGTCGGACATCGGGATTAAGAGAATACATAATCCATCCATTCCATTCTTCACAAGGAAGTTCATCTAAATGCAAAGATGGGTCACACAGTCCCTGAGGAAAAGTTTCTGGATCAGGGCTATCAACTCTTTGCCCTTTAGCATCATACTGCCAGCGATGATAACCACACTTAAGAGTACCATCCATTAAGATACCACTTTTTTCTTGAGCTAATTGATTACCTCTATGCTTACATACATTATGAAATGCTCTTACCTTTCCGTCCTCTCCTCTGGTCATTAAAATTGACCAATTTCCAATTTCACATGTCGTATAGCTATTCGGCTCTTTTATGTCTTGCGATAAACCACCACGGAGCCAGATTTTTGTCCAAATATGATCCCACTCAAGTTTCATAAACTCTTTACTTGTATATCTTTCTTTTGGAATTCTAGAATAATCTAAATTAGGTTCTGGCGCTTTATCTCCAAGTGATCCTGGTTCAGCATAACGTATTAAAGCCATTAATTTCTCCAAATAAAATTTAAGACAATATATCTAATAATTTTATTAGATGTCTAGCATTATTAATAAGAATAAATTTAAAAAATTGAACAAGAAATGTAAAGGGTATGTTTTTTTTGATACGCAATATTGCGCCTTGACCATTTAGCAATAGAAGTCTTGAATAGATTTGCAAGGAGGGTTTGATGGAAAAAAAATTTGGACCAATAATGCAAATGGGTTTTATTGTTGAAGACATGGATATTGCAATTGATTTTTGGACAAAGAAAATGAATGTTGGACCGTTTATTAAATTAGAAGGCATTGAGCTCATAGATCAATATTACAAAGGAAAGCCAGCAGACTTAGATTTTTCCGGCGCACTATCTTATTCAGGAAGCATGCAAATTGAATTAATCAAACAACATTGTGATACGCCATCTTTATATAATGAATATGTAAATAATGAAAAGGGAGGACTTCATCACTTATGTTGCCTAACTCAAGATATTGAAAATGACATTCGTATTTTAGAATCTCAGGGCTATATAAATTTACAAGGTGGTAAAACTCAAGATAATGGTCAGTTTGCCTATTTAGACACACCTGAGAGAGAAAGACCGATCTTTGAACTTACTCAACTATCTGAGGGAGGATTGACTTTTTTTGCAATGATAGAAGAAGCTGCAAAAAATTGGGACAAAAAAACAACCCTAATGGAAGCTGAAATTATACTTTGATTAATAAAAACTAATATAGAATAAACCACATACTTATTAATATAATAGGAGGATTAAATGGAAAAGAAATTTGGACCAATGATGCAGATGGCGTTTGTTGTTGAAGACTTTGATAAACCAATTGAGTTTTGGACACAAAAGATGAATATAGGACCATTTTTTAAGTTAGAGCACCTGAAAGTAAAAGATGTATATTATATGGATCAGACAACAAATCTAGACTTTTCTGTCGCTATTGCCTACACAGGAAATATGCAAATTGAACTGGTTAATCAACATTGCGATACACCATCTATATATAATGAATATGTCAATAATGAAAAAGGACCTCTGCATCACTTATGCACCCTTACTGATGATTTTGACAATGATGTTCGTATTTTAGAATCTCAAGGATATATTAATCTTCAGGGTGGTAAAACTCAAGATAATGGAAAGTTTGCATATCTCGATACAAAGGATAGGGAAGGTCCTATTCTTGAAATAGCTCAACTCTCAGAAGCTGGTCTTGGATTTTTTGATATCATGCAGGAAGCATCAAAAAATTGGGACAAAAAAACAGCAGTAATGGATATTGGAGAGGTCAGAGTCTAAAACTCAATAAATTAAAAAAATAGTTAAAATTATTAAAAAAGAAATATCAAAGAAATTTATCAATTAGGAGTAAATTATGAAAGCCGCAGTATTTAAGGAACCTGGAAAACCATTATCAATAGAAAATGTTAAAGACCCTATATGTGGTGAAAATGAAATGATATTAAAGGTCGAGCAGTGCGGTATTTGCGGAACTGACCTACATGCGAGCGACGGAGGTTCAATGGAGCCAGAGACTGGAACTATTTTTGGTCATGAGTTCAGTGGGGAAATAGTAGAGATAGGAAAAAATATTGAATCATCACTAAAGATTGGCGATCCAGCTGTTTCACTTCCCTTTATTTCTTGTGGAAAGTGTCAGCATTGCATGAATGGTAATCCATTTTTTTGTTCAACAAATATGCAATCAACTGGTATGGGGCCAGAAGTTCAAGGTGGATATGCTGAATATGTGAGGATTGGTTTACCAGAAAGTATTAAAATCCCGAAAGGTGTGAGCTGGGATTTTGCAACACTAGTGGAGCCATTGGCTGTTGGTCTTCATGGAGTTAGAATCTCTAAATTTAAACAAGGTCATCGAGCTTTAGTAATTGGAGCGGGTCCAATTGGGCTTGCTACAATTCAGTGGCTAAGATTTTTTGGAGCTAGACATATTGTTGTTGCTGAAATTTCTGAAGAAAGAAAGGCAATGGCTGAGAAAATGGGCGCCTCTCTAGTTATTGATGGAAAAACTCCAGCCGAGGAACTAGCCAATATATATCAAGAAGAAACTGGTGGCTCGCCAGATATAATTTTTGAATGCGCTGGAATTCCAACTGTTATTCAAAATTGTTTAGAAATAGCCGCTCCATTTTCAGAAATAGTTGTAATAGGAGTATGCGATAAACCAGATACATTCATGCCTTTTCTTGGGATAATTAAAGAATTAACATTAAAATTTGCTATTGCTTATGTGAAAGATGATTTCCAATTTACTATTGATATGATGGAACAAGGAAGAATCAATCCAGCACAAATGATAAGTCAGCAAATAGGTTTTGACACATTACCAACCACCTTTGAATCACTCAAAACTTCAAAGGATCAATGTAAAGTTATGATATGTCCAAATCATTAGATATTGACGAGGAGCTAGAAAAAGGTAGAAAGTTTGGAAATCAAACTTTTACAAAAGGTGATGAAAATAACCTTTTAGTAATAACTCGGGGACACCCATTTGAGAGAGATCCTTTTTTTGAGATGATTGATTCACTTGGTTTCCAGTGGAGCCATATTGAACATCCGGCAGCTCAAAACTTTTTTGAGGCTGATAATATAAAAAAATATAATGCTATTCTTTTTTATGATATGCCAGGACTAAATTTTGAATCAAACCCAAATGAAGAATCTTTTTTTGTTAATCCCCCTGAACATTTCAAAAAAAATTTTATAGATAGACTGAACGATGGCATTGGATGTGTCTTTTTACATCATTCACTTGCGGGATGGCCATTGTGGGAGGAGTATAGTGAAATAGTTGGAGGAAAATTCTTATATAAACCAGGAAAAGTTAGAGGAGTTGAGTCCCCTGACTCAGGTTATCGTCACTTTGTTGACTATAAGGTTATGCCAGTTGAAGACCATCCTATAACTAAAGGATTAGAAGAGTTTGAAATTGAAGATGAACTTTATCTTGCTCATGTTTTTGAAGATTCCATCAATCCAATTTTAAAAAGTAATTATAGCTTCAAAAGAGATAATTTTTATTCAGCATCAAATGCCTTAGCTGGAAATCTTAACTCGAATGAGAATTGGAATCATGATGATGGAAGTAATCTTGTTGGGTGGACAAAAAATTATAAAAAAAGTGCCATTACTTATTTGCAATTTGGTGATGGGGTTAAATCATATAAGAATGAAAATGTAAGAAATCTTATAAGACGATCGATAAGTTGGGTCATAAAAGAAACTGCTGATTTAAAAAAATGACCAAGTATGTTAAGATTTTATTAAGTTAAATTTAATTATAGTAAAATTTTTAATTTTTAATTGAAATTAAGAAAAAAAAACATTTTAATCCATAATCTCAATTATACGATTTTAAAGAAGGGGACTAGAAATGCAACTAGCTAGAGAAGAACTCGAACAAGCCTATCGCCAAATGAAAACCATCAGAGATTTTGAAGATCATCTTCATAGAGAAATAGCCAAAGGAACTATAGGAGGGTTTACCCATCTTTATGGTGGCCAAGAAGCTATAGCTGTAGGTGTTTGTGAAAATTTAAGAGACACAGATTATATTACATCAACCCATAGGGGTCATGGTCACTGCATAGCGAAAGGTTGTGATGTCAAAGGTATGATGAAAGAATTATATGGTCGTGCAGATGGCTTATGTAAAGGTAAAGGCGGCTCAATGCACGTTGCAGATATGGATGTTGGAATGTTAGGTGCTAACGGTATTGTTGGTGGCGGACCTCCTCTTGCAACAGGTGCCGCATTAGCTGCAAAACTTGATGCACAAGGTGGCGTAGCGTTATCTTTTGGTGGCGATGGTTCATGTAACCAAGGTCCTGTTTTTGAATCAATGAATATCGCAGCTATCCTTAATTTACCTAGTATATATGTTTATGAAAATAATCGGTATTCAGAGCACACAGGTTCATCCTATGTTATTGCTTCAGAAAGTATTGCAAGCCGTGTAGAAGGTTTTGGAATTCATACTGTAAAGGCTAATGGTTTTGATTTCTTTGAAGTACACGAAGTAATGAAAGAATTAATTGCACTTGCGAGAGAAGGTAAGGGGCCATGTGCAGTTGAATTTGAAACAACTAGATTTTATGGTCACTTTGAAGGTGATCCACAAAATTATAGAGGGCCTGATGAAGTTAAGAACGATAGAGAAAATAATGATTGTATTAAAATCTTCCGTTCAAAAGTAACAGAGGCAGGACTTCTTAGTGATGAAGATCTAGATAAAATTGATAATGAAGTTGGCGAATTAATAGAGCAATCAGCTGAAGAAGCTGCTGCTGCACCTGTTCCATCGCCTGAAGAAGTAACAACAGACGTTTACGTCTCATATTAAGGAGAATTAATAATGGCTAAAATGAGTTATAGAGAAGCTCTTACAGAAACGCTTCATCAAGAAATGGCTAATGACGAAAATGTTATTGTTATGGGTGAAGATGTTGTTGGTGGAACTGGAAGTCCAGGCGGCCCTGAGGCTATCGGTGGCGTCTTTGGTGTAACCGGAGGATTGTATGGTAAGTTTGGTGCCGGAAGAGTAATAGATATGCCTATTTCGGAAGCTGGTATTGCTGGAACAGCAGCGGGAGCTGCATTAGCAGGTAAAAGACCTGTTGCAGAAATTATGTTTGCTGATTTTATAGGTCTATGTATGGACCAATTAATGAATCAAGCAGCAAAATTCAGATATATGTTTGGTGGTAAAGCAACATGCCCAATGGTTTTAAGAACCTCTTATGGTGCAGGTATGCAAGCAGCATCTCAGCACAGTCAATCACCTCATCCAATGGTAACTGCAATTCCTGGACTTAAGGTAGCAATGCCCTCTACTGCAGCTGATGCAAAGGGATTGTTAACTACAGCAATTAGAGATGATGACCCAACTATTTTCTTTGAGCATAAAGCTTTATATGGTCTACAAGGTGAAGTTCCAGAGGGTGATTATTTAGTTCCTTTTGGAAAAGCAAGAGTGGTCTCTGAAGGTACAGATTGCACGCTTGTTGCAACTGGAAGAATGGTATCATTTTGTGAAGACGCTGCAAATTCTCTTGCTGCTGATGGAATTAGCTGTGATATCCTTGATCCAAGAACAACAAGTCCTTTA
Organism: SAR86 cluster bacterium; assembly: GCA_029248485.1. Next base: position 5,740 of record JAQWJG010000010.1, read on the forward strand.
GATGAAGATGCAATTTTAGATAGTGTTGAAAAAACTGGAAGACTTATTGTTGTTGATGAAACTCCTCCGCGTTGTTCTTTTGCAGCTGATGTAGCTGCTTTGGCTGCAAGTGAAGTTTTTTCATCTTTAAAAGCTCCAATTAAAACTGTTACTGGACCTCATTCTCCAGTTCCATTTGCTAAGGAA
>JAQWJG010000070.1 GCA_029248485.1 SAR86 cluster bacterium
ATCTCAGGTCTTCTAGTTTTTTTGATACTGTAACTATCCATACCGAATCTGAGACTCAGGAAATTTTTTCAACTGCTCAAGATCAACTTATGAATCTTAGGATGATGGATGCAAATCATATAAGCATCTCATTGGATGAAACAACGACAGACCAAGAGATCGAAAACATAAAAAAACTTTTTAAAGAGTTGTCGAAAAAAGCAAAGAGTGTTTCAAGCTTCGAGCTGCCAATCGATATCAGAAGATCATCCGAATATCTTACTCATCCAGTCTTTCACCTGTATCGAACTGAAACAGAAATGCTGAGGTATATCAGAAAACTCTGCGATAAAGACATCGCCCTGGATCGAGCAATGATTCCATTGGGTTCATGCACCATGAAATTAAATGCTACATCTGAAATGATCCCTGTTGGTTGGGAAGAATTCTCAAACATTCATCCTTATGCTCCTCATGATCAAACAGCTGGTTATCAAATTTTAATAAATGATCTTGAAGCTAAGCTCTCCGAGATAACGGGTTATTCAGCTGTATCTTTACAACCAAATGCTGGCTCTCAAGGGGAGTATGCTGGTTTATTGGCAATCGATGCATTTCATCGAAGTAATGGCGATCAGCAAAGAAAGATATGTTTAATTCCTGAATCAGCCCATGGAACAAATCCTGCATCTGCGCAAATGGCTGGCATGAAGGTTGTGCCAATAAGCTGCGATAAGAAAGGAAACATTGATTTAAAGGATCTGGGTGAAAAAGCTTCTAAGCATTCTAATGAGTTGGCTGCCATCATGATTACCTACCCTTCAACACATGGGGTCTTTGAGACAACCGTAACCGAAGTATGTAAGATCATTCATGGTCATGGCGGGAAAGTTTATATTGATGGCGCCAACCTAAATGCAATGGTTGGTTTATGTAAACCGGGTGAGTTTGGAGGCGATGTGTCCCATCTCAATCTACATAAAACATTCTGCATTCCTCATGGTGGCGGTGGACCAGGCGTTGGTCCAATTGGAGTTGTAAAAGATTTAGCACCTCATTTACCATCTGATCCTTTGGCATATGAACCCTTATCAAAGAATGTTGGACCAGTCTCAGCAACTAATTTCGGAAGTGCTTCTATTCTTCCAATCAGCTGGATGTACATTCAAATGATGGGAGCATCAGGCCTTAGAAAGGCAACACAAATAGCAATTCTGAGTGCAAATTATATTGCGCAAAAACTGACCCCTCACTTCAAGATTTTATATACAGGCAAAAATAATTTGATTGCGCATGAATGTATTATTGATATCAGACCATTAAAAGAGTTATGCGGGGTTGAGGTTGATGATATTGCGAAGCGATTAATAGATTTTGGATTTCATGCGCCAACTATGTCTTTTCCTGTTCCTGGAACTTTAATGATTGAGCCAACTGAAAGTGAATCACTGGTAGAGTTAGATCGATTTATTGAAGCGATGATTACGATTCGTAATGAAATTGATCAGGTTATAGAAGGAGCATACTCTATTGAAGAAAGTCCTTTAAGAAATGCTCCGCATTCTGCTGAAAAAGTAACCAGTGATAACTGGCAACATAAATATTCTCGTTCTGTGGCCGCTTATCCTGTTGATCTGAAGGATAAAAATAAATATTGGCCTCCGATAGGAAGGGTCGATAATGTCTATGGAGACAAGAACCTGATGTGCTCTTGCCCTTCCATGTCAGATTATCAAGAAGAAAATTAAATTAGCGGCAGGTAGATTACTTCCCAGCCTCTTTTATTGGAGATTGACTCAAGCTTTATATCAGGGTTTACAGCCTTTGGAAACTCAACAGCCTCCATCAAAGGTAAGTCATTAATAGAGTCTGAATAAAATGTTACTCCAGAGAAACTATCGTATTGATTGGCTTGCATCCAGCTTTCTACTAATTTTAACTTTCCCGCCCCCAGTGCTGATGGCGGGATAAATTCACCCGAACATTTCTCATTTTCAAATTTAACCTTAGTGCCAATAACATTATTGATGTCGAGTCTTTGAGCTATTGGCTTCACAATTAGCTCATTTGTTGCACTGGCAAGCAATATTGTATGACCTTTGTCGTGATGATCATGAATCAATTTAAGCGCAAAAACATTAATCATGGGTTCAATAATTCTTTCTACAAAAGGCAATATTATTTCGTTGATTTCATCTTGCGTCTTGCCAATATAGGGCTTTAAAGCAAAATTCGTGTACTGATTAAAATCTAATTGGCCTTGTTGATAATCTTTAATGAATTCATCATTTTTTAACTTGGCGGCTTTATCAAGCAGACTTATATCTACCAAGTAATTAATCATCGAATAATCTGAATCACCGTTTAGAATGGTATTATCTAAGTCGAAAATTGCTAAATCAGGCTTGCTCATAAGGAGTTAATCTAACATGAATGATAAATCTTACAGAAAAAATGTTGGCTTAATTGTGTTAGATCAAAATAACCTGCTATTAATCTGTAGACGCAAAGGCAAAAAAACTTGGCAATTCCCTCAAGGCGGAATTGATGCTGATGAATCTCCTATCAAGGCAGCTTATAGAGAACTGTATGAGGAGGTAGGCATTAAGAAAAATCAGGTAAAGATAATTCAAAAGAGCAAGCATTGGTATCGCTATGACTTACCTGAGAAGTATAAACCATGGCCTAAAAGCTTAAAAAATTTTAAAGGTCAAACGCAAAAATGGTACATGCTAAAAGCTAATGCAGATCTAGAAATCAATCTATTGAATGAGGTGCCGCAAGAGTTCGTAGAATATAAATGGTCGTCCTATTGGCATGCTTTAGCCAGCGTTGTTCCCTTTAAACAAGATGTCTATAGAAATGTCCTAAGTGAATTCCTGCCAGCATATATACAATTACATAATGATTGAAATTTTAATTTATCTTTCGCTTGGTGCATTTACAGGACTGCTTGCTGGTATGTTTGGAATTGGTGGAGGCAGCATATTAGTCCCATCTCTTATTTTTATTTTTTACGGCATGGGTTTTGAGGCCTCTATCATTGTACTTATGGCGATAGGAACATCGCTGGCAAGCATATTTTTTTCCGCTATCTCCTCTGCCCTTTCGCATCACAATAAAAGCAGTGTGGAATGGTCATTGGTTATGCCATTATCTGTTGGCATGATTGTAGGCGCTGTGATCGGTGCTGGATATGCAGCAACTCTTTCAAATGAAAATTTAAAGTGGATTATCACAATTTTCCTTATAGTTATTGGTATAGAAATGATCTCGGGCTTTACACAAACTCTTGCAAAAAAAGATAAAGGGTTTATCTCTCTAGCTAAATTTATTGTTCCAGCGCATGGATCCTGGATAGGATTTTTATCATCAATCATTGGTATTGGGGGCGGCTCATTTACAACTCCGTTAATGATTGCTGGAGGCTATAATATTCGACAAGGAATTGGAACTGCTGCAGCTTGCGGAGTTCCAATTGCTGCCGCAGGAGCCATTGGATACATGTATTACGGACAAACTGTTGAAGTAAATCTTCCCCCGGGAGCTGTTGGGTATGTTTTTTGGCCGGCTGTTATATCGATTTCATTAGCGAGCATTTTTACAGCCAAACTTGGAGCAAATATTAGTCACTCTATTTCTGAGAAAGCGCTGAAAGTCTCTTTTGGTATATTTCTAATTTTAGTAGGCATTTTGGTAGTAGCAAGTTGATCATCGAGTTATCAGATTTTTTTAATAATCCTAGCTTAATTGAAATCGGCTGGATCAGAATTCAATATTACGCTGTGACATGGGTCTTATCAGCTATCTTCATTTTTCAATATCTAAAAAATCATCGAATTATTGGAGAGTTAAAATTAAGCGCCGATCAAGTAAATGATATTGTATTTTTATATGGGTTAATATTTGGTGCCATGCTTGGCGGCAGGTGTGGTTACATGTTTTTTTATGGTTTTGATCAGCTAGCATCAAACCCTCTAAGTTTATTTTTTATATGGGAGGGCGGTTTAAGTTTTCATGGCGGTTTAATGGGCGTGATAGTCAGTCTTTATGTCTACTCCTACCAACATCGAATTTCTTTTCTTAGGCTTGCTGATGCTATTTGTATGGCTATGCCAATTGGACTTGGCTTAGTAAGAATTGGGAACTTTTTAAATGGAGAGCTTTATGGCAGACCCACTGATGGAACCTGGGGTTTTATTTTCCCAACAGATCCCTATGGGTTTACAAGGCACCCATCTCAACTCTATGAAGCATTAAGTGAAGGCTTATTACTCTTTATCTTGCTTATGTTTATTAGTACCAAAAATAATAAGCATGGGGTTCTCAGCGGAAGTTTTTTAATGACATATGGGTTAATAAGATTTTTTATTGAATACTTTAGACAACCTGATTCTCACATGGGTTTTGTTGCATTACAATTAAGCATGGGCCAACTTCTTAGCATCCCCATGGTTATAATTGGGCTCATACTACTAATAAAATCATTAAGAAGAAATGAAGCAGTATCTTGAGCTTTTAGACTATATTTTGCAACATGGCGAAGATCGTGGGGATAGAACTGGCACTGGTGTTATTTCATCTTTTGGCCATCAAATCCGATTTAATCTTGAAGATGGTTTTCCTGCAGTTACAACTAAATCACTTGCATGGAAAGGAGTGGTCTCTGAGCTTTTGTGGTTTTTAGAAGGCTCTGATGATGAACGTAGACTGGCAGAGATTAGATTCCAAAAAGATAGATCTGAGCTTACCGATTTAAGTAGATTTTCAACTATTTGGACAGACAATGCAGATAACCAAGGTGTTGAACTTGGCTATGAAAATACTGCTACTACTAAAAAACTGGGTCCGGTATATGGCGTCCAATGGAGAGATTGGGCAGGCGTTGATCAAATTAAAAAGCTGATCAATGATCTTCAATCTAATCCTAATGGACGAAGGCACATATTGAGCGCATGGAATGTTGAAAAAATTGATTCTATGGCACTCCCTCCCTGCCATGTAATGTCGCAGTTCTATGTTTCAACAAATGGTCGATTGTCCTGTCAGATGTATCAAAGGAGTGCAGACATGTTTTTAGGTGTGCCGTTTAATATTGCAAGTTATGCATTGCTTCAATCGATTTTAGCAAATGTCCTCAACTTAGTACCAGGTGAATTCGTCCATACCTTTGGAGATGCTCATATCTATAACAATAGCATTGAGCAGGTTAAAGAGCAGATCACCAGAGAGCCTAAAAAGCTTCCAAAATTAATTATGCCTAATCTTGAGTCGATAGATGCTCTCAATGAGTATTCTGTTGATGATTTTATCTTAGAGGGATATGAGTCACATCCAGCTTTAAAAGCTCCAATGGCAATATAGATTCATGGTTATTTCCCATTTAGTTGCCCTGTCTAATAATTTTGTAATAGGCGTGAATAATGATCTGCCTTGGAAGCTAAAGAAAGATCTTCAACATTTCAGTGCGTATACCCAAAATAAAGCAATAGTCATGGGAAGAAAAACATTTGAATCAATTGGAAGGCCTCTGCCAAATAGAAAAAACATAGTGATCTCGTCTACATTGAAACCGCAAGAAGGGGTGCAAGTAGCTTCTAACCTAAATCAAGGAATTGAACTGGCAAGTCAGTGGAATAAAGATAATTCAGCAAGCCAAGAAATCGTATTAATTGGGGGTGGTTATGTCTTTGAAGAAAGTAAAAATATAGTAAACAAATTGGTGTTAACTAGAGTAAAGTGTGAAATTGATGGAGACGTGTTCTATCCACAAATGGATTTAAGCAACTGGGAAAAAGTTTCAACCGAATCATTTAAACAAGACAGTGAAAATGAGTATGATTTTAAAGTTGAGACTTTTATAAAAACTTAGGAGTTTTTAGATTTTGATTTAGATTGCTGAATAAAATCTCTTCGTAGGGCAAGATTTTTAACTCTAATTTCTTCATTTTCAGCATATTTGATCCAAGAATTTGCTGTTTTCTTAATCCTTTTATTTTCATCTCTTGCAGCAGCCCTAAATTGTTTTTTGGCTTCTTCAAAATTTTGTAATTCAAAATGCGCTTGACCTAAAACAAGCAAGGCTTGAGAGCGACTTTTTACCTTAGGTTTCTTTAAGCCAGCTTCGATTGCCCTTATTGAATCTTCCATGCGATCTTCAAAGAGATACAAGTTTCCCAATAAGACGTATGTATCTCCATCTTTTGACATCTTTGCTGCTTTTTCTAAAACAGGGATAGCCATATCAATTTCTTGTGCCATTCTCCAGGCATCGGCTAGAAGCTTTAATGTCTTCTCTTTTTCTTTTACAACTGCAACAACCTCTTCCTCTCCAGTATCTTCATCAGTAATAGTTACTTTCTTCTGCTGCCCAGAAACTATAACTTGTGCAGCCCAGTAAGGATTTTTTTTCAGTAATAGCATTTGAGCCAAGGCAAGATATTCTGACTCTTTGTCTAAGAAATCTTTTTCATATGCTGCTTTTAAAGTCAGCATATAATCTTCCTCTCTGTCCATTTGTTGATAGGTACCGCCTAACTGAAGAAAATACTGCTTTTTGGGGTAGTAGTTAACTAGAATTTCATAGATACCCACTTGCTGTTCTAGAGCGTATTCAGGGCCTATAATCTTCTTATCCTTTAATTCGCTGAAACATGCTGCTAATAAAACATACCAATTTTCTTTTGGTCTGTAGCCCTCTTCTTCTGCAAGCCTAATGGCTTCTTCCATATTGGTTCTTGCTCTAACATAATCTGTTTTTTGAAAGTATGCCGAAGCAAGCAGAAAATATGACTGAGCTGTTACTTTTTCTACCTCATCCATCCATTGAAGGATTAAGTTTATGCCTTTGTCCCATCTTTCTTTGACTAAATTTAATTGCGCTAGTGTTAACAATGATGCTGTTCTTAATGGGATGGTTGCTTCCGGTTCATTCAATAATTGCTCATAAGCATACATGGCCTGATCATAATCCTCATCACTGAAATAAATGTATCCCCAATAATTCCACATAACTGAACGGTCATAACTTTTCATCTCAGCTCTATTGTTAAGAAGCTCTGTTAATATTGATCTAGCAGTTGCCCAATCAGGATCATCTTCTTCCTTTTCAATGAACTTGCCCTTGTTTTCTGGATCAGGGACTTTGATAGTTTTTTGCCTTTCAAGAGCCTCAACTACTTTTACCACTTTTTTGGCAGTTGAGGTCTGAAGAACTCTTGCTTTTTTATATGATCTAGAGGACTTTCCAGCTTTCTGCTGCCTTTTATCACTTCGATCTATTTCTTCCTGAGCAACTAAATTAATAGAAGAAGAAAAGCTTAATGCTAGAAATGAGAAAGAAAGAAAGAAATATAAAAAAGGCTTTTTCATAGATTATGACTCCTCAAGAATAAAAGTGAACTTATGAGGAACATCATCTACTCTAACAGCATTTCCATCAACTATTTTAGGCTTATATTTAAGCTTTAAGGCTGCTCTCGACGCGGCAGAGTTAAATATAGAACAAGGTCTAAAAACAGTTTCAGGGTTGGTTGGATCACCACACATGCCCTCTAGAGGTTCAGCGTTCTCGACAGTTCCAGTTTCAGTGATGGTAAAAGATACAACTGCATATCCCATAATCCCTCTTTCTTGAGCTCTTCTAGGATATATTGGAGTAACTTTAAAGAGAGGAATGTATTCTCCATCCCTAAAAAAAGATCCAGAACCAGCAAAGTTAGCTTTTGGTTTAGGAACGCTGACATCAACTCCAGCTAGTGGAGCAAGATCTAATTCTGGTTGAGCAATGTCCTCTGGTTGTTCGTCAGGCTCTTCGGGCTTTTCAACATTATCAAATAAGGTATCAATATCTCTGTCAGGCATAATGACATCACCTAACTTTCTAGAATTATCAGTGGGCAAGCTATCATCGCCAAGATTAATCAACGCAACCATCAAAAAGAACAAGCCAAGAGTTATAAAAGCTGCAAAGCCAGTTCCAGCAAGGTATTTATTATAATTAAATGCTTTGTAATAAATTGCTGCTAATGGACCCAATGCCTTGGCCAAGGTTTGATATAAAGTATTAATACTATTATTAGCAGTATTCAAAATAATTCTCTATTTAGGTTCAGAGGCCAGTGATATATTGTAAACGCCAGCTTCTCTTGAGCCATCCATAACTTTAATAATTGTATCAGCCATTGCTTTTTCATCAGCCTGAATTACAACTGAGCCTTGCGGATTATCAGCAAGAAGTTTTACAACATTTGCTTTTACCTGCCTTGCATCAATTCTTCTTCCATCCATCCAAATTTCTCCAGATGCACCAATCGCAATTAATATTGCTGCATTTTCTTGTGTTTCTGATGTATCAGACTCAGGCCTATTGATTTCAAGTCCTGGCTCCTTAATGAAATTCGCGGTCACAATGAAAAAAATGAGCATGATGAAAACAACATCAAGCATGGGCGTCATATTAATCTCAGCTTCTTCTTCTTGAACTGCACTTGATATAGCGTTTCTTCTCACAATTTTCTCCTATTATCTAATTTCTAATTGTCTCTTTAATTAAAGTCTCTTCTCTGTTTCTTGCTGAATTTAAATATATTGTAGCAAATACGCCTGAAAGAGCCGTGGTCATTCCAGCCATGGTTGGTAAAGTTGCTTTTGAAACACCTCCAGCCATCGACCTAGCATCACCACCACCCGTAAAAGCCATTACCTGAAAAACCTCAATCATACCGGTGACGGTTCCTAGTAAACCAAATAAGGGTGCCAGAGCGACGCATGTATTTATTAAAGGCAGGTATCTATTAACTTCGGTCCTTGCTTGAGAGATTAATTTTTCTTTGATAGCAGTACCTTTCCATGAGGCATGGTCTGCAACTGAATCCCATTCAGCTTTTAATTCGCCCATATAAACT
>JAQWJG010000030.1 GCA_029248485.1 SAR86 cluster bacterium
ATGGCTAAAATATGACCATTTTGATTTAACGATTCTTCATTTCTAGCAATAAAAATATTCAATAAATCAAATATCCTATTTTGCTCATCAAACCTTGCGTTTTCTAAAGTATTAAATATAAGTTTTTCCATTGCATCAAAATTCTCTTCTAGAGATTTAGAAGAAATACTTAGGAAAAGTTTTCCAGGTGTTTCTTGGCTGTTGGTATGGAGCTTAAAGGATGCACTCACACCCCCAGTGATGCTAGATTGAAGGGCTTGTATTTCTTCATAGGAACTTTCCTTAAGACCTACTTCACTGAGAATAAATGTATATAAAGATGAGAAAAGTAATTCCTGAGCTGTAAGATTTTTGCAGGGAAATAAAAAATCAGAGTACATCAATCCATTGGTTCCAACTTCATAAACTGACCTATTATTTTCCTTGAAAGATTCATGCGTGTATTCACGCTTAAGCGGAATATCTTGAGTTGTAACCTTGGGCAAAATTTCTACGTCATCAATAGCTTCTTGGCGAGCTTTCAATGCATTTGCAAGATCATTTATTTCATCTATATCTTTATCAGTTAGGACATCCTCTTTTTTTTTGAGGGTTGAGGAAAAGAAGTTTTCTAAATTCTCATTAAATTTTGGATCTGGTTTTAATTCATAGTTGAGTCTATGTTGATTCTTGATTAAAGAGCTCGATATCAATTCTTCTAGATACCCCTTTTTTGAAATTAAGGCCTTAAGTTTAGAAAAGTTTGAGTCCAGATCTAGCATTGAGATAGGGTTGTCATAATGGATGCAAGCATTCATGCAACCAAGCATTAATTGCAATCCATAGGGCATTCCACCGCCAGAAACCTCTCTTTGACCAATTTCTAATTGATGCAGAGAAGAGTTAATTAAGTCTTCAGGCACACCGTCAATGACAAGTTTTTCAAGCGTAGCAAGGATTAATTCTTCAACCTCTTTAGCTTTGCCTTGCCCAACACCCTCTAAGCCAGCCATAAAAACAATCTCTTTATTGCTGGGCTCAATTCCTAGAAATGGGGAGGGCGATTTGCCCAATTTTGATAGCTCCAAGGCTTTTCTCAGTGGTGATGCAGAATTATCAAGCAAAATATTCGATAAAAAATATTTTTCCAATAAATTCAGTGGATCATGACTGTCGCCAAGTAACCAGCTAATAACAACATGATGATTACTTTCGTCACCAGGAAGAGGCTGGTATGTTCCAGTGGCCTGAACTGGCTCTGAAAATATTTTTGCGGGTTTGATTGTGAGTTGCTCTGAAGCAGGCGTAAATTTTTGGAAAACATTTTCTTCCAGGTGGCTATGAACTTCTTCTATTGAAACATTACCAAAAGTAAAAAAAGTTGCATTGCTTGGATGATAGTGTTTTTGATGAAATGCAACCAAATCAGCATGCGTTAAGTCAATAATCTTTTCAGGATCGCCACCGCTATTATGATGATATGTAGTTTCCTCAAAAAGATATTTAGACATTCCATGCCAAAGTTGATCTGTTGGGGAGCTCATCGCGCCCTTCATTTCATTGAATACAACTCCTTTAATTTCTAGTTTATTTTCATCGTCAATTTCAAGGCGATGACCTTCTTGAGAAAAATCAAGAGGATCTAATCGTGGAAAGAAAGCTGAATCAACATAAACATCCAATAAATTATTAAAGTCTTTATTGTTTTGAGTTGCAAAAGGATAAGCAGTCCAGTCACTTGAAGTAAATGCATTCATGAATGAGTTAAGCGATCTTCTTATCATCATAAAAAATGGATCCCTTACTGGGTATTTCTTCGAGCCACAGAGAGATGTATGCTCTAGGATGTGGGCTACACCTGTGGAGTCTTCTGGAATGGTTCGAAATGCAACCATAAAAACTTTTTCATCATTATCTGCATCTAGATGAATGTGTTGAGTATTAAATTTTGAATGCTTATAAATTTGAGCATCTACATCCAATAATTTAATTTTTTTAGATTCTTTTAGTTCGAACATGGTTTATAAATAAAATAAATGCATTATATTAGTCATATTATTGAGAGATTACTATTACCTATGACACTTAAAAGAAACTTTTTAATATTTACTTTTGTAGCCTGTTTAACAGCTTGCACTTCCACACCATTTACTGAGTTAAATAGTCGGAATAATTTTCAATTAGCGGAAGAATCAAGTTTTAAAATTCTATTGAACAAAGATTTGCTGCCTGTTGAGATGGATCCCATTCTGATCGAAAATTTAGGAGATGCAGCAAAGGAATATTTAGAAGGAGTAGGGCACCAATTTTCTGAAAATGCCTCTCTTGTAATAGATGTTAGTGTTACAACAAAAGAGAAAATTAAATATGATGATTTTCGTTTTTATGGCTACCCAATGTATAGGAGCTATCTTTACGAGCCAGATAGACTTAATTCGGTCCCAGAATTTTTTCTACGAATTTCTGTAAGAGATGAGGAGTCTGATAAAACCTTATGGACTGGTTTAACGAAATGGAGAAAAGGCTCAAGCTACGCTCCCAATGATATGCCTGCTGCAGAGATGCTTGTCGAGAACTTGCTGATTAATCTTTAAATCTTAGTGGCTCAATTGCTAAAGCGATTCCTGAGGAGATTGGACTTGGCGACTTATTAACAAGAGAAGCAACATAATCTCCAAGCAACGGACCTAAACTAAATCCTCTTGAACCAAGAGCGCCAATGGTATAAATATTTTCTTCAATTTTTCCTGCCAAAGGCAATCTATCCTTGCTTCCTATCCGAAGATGAGCCTCCATCAACATATTGTCTGAACCTGAAAGATTAATATTAAAGTTTCTATTTGTTTTTGTGATTAGTTCCTGCCCAGTCTTGTGACAGATATCAATATCATTAAATTCTCTTTCATGCGTTGAGCCAATCCAGGTTATGTTATTTATCTTGGGTAAAATATAACCAGCTGAATTAATGGGCAGATCTAAATCAATTGGCTGCTCACCCCTTAAACCAACCAGTTGCCCTTTTGAAATTTTAAGACCAGACAAATATTTTGTTAAATCTGAACCATTAGCAATAATTAAATCATCAAAGCCAGATTTTTTTTCTTGATTACGGAAGTGAATATCTATCTTAGATTTATTTTTATCCCAGCCATCAAAATAATGATTGCATGAAATTTTTATATTTTGATGTGCTGTCATTTCCTTGCAAATTAATTTAGGAAATAAGTAGCCACCTTTTTTCACTATTAAACCATTGGTATCGAATCCATATAATTTTTTCATTTCTTTTTTATCTATGATTTGAAATAGATCTTCTCGATTTAAACTCTTCATATCCTCAATCCATTCTTGCTGATAATCATTTGAGTGCGAGAATAAAAGACCAGTATTTTTATATGCATTAGAGAATTGTGCATATAATTTTTCAGCAAAAAAATAACTTTGAGCAGTTAAAAATGAATAAGGTGAATTATTTGCAGAAAATCTTGGATACATGGCAGCAACTGGATTGCCAGATGCGCCAGCAGCAATCCCATCTGCAGACTCAAATATTTCTACTTGTGCGCCATTTTGTATAGCTGCATATGCCGCAGAACAAGCTGCTATTCCGCTTCCAATAATGGCTATTTTCTTATTTTTATTGGAGGGAATATTAGGAGCAGGAATGCTTAGTAATTTTCTTCCAATGAGCTTGTGACGCTTTTTACCAAAACCTTTTACCTTATCTACTTCAAAACCAAATTTTTTTAATCCCCTCCTAACAAATCCTGCTGAGGTAAAAGTTCCAAAGGTTGCATTTCTTGCAGATAAAAATTCAATGTACTGAAAAACAGAATTGCTCCACATAGATTTATTCTTTTTAGGATCAAACCCATCAAGATACCAAGCATCAATTTGATTATTCTTGAATCCCAGAAGATTTTTTAAACCTGATTCAATATCATTATGAATAAGTGTTAATCGAATTTTAAGCGAGGGGAAGTAAATTCTCTGTATATCATTATGGGCAAGCTCATATCTGTCTAAAAAAATATTACAGATTTCTTTAAGCTCAGGAAATGCATTAATAACTTTTAACAGTTGTTCTTTGCTAGGCAAGGCCTCATCAATAGCAATATATTCTAGGTTTAGAGTGTCAGAGTTTTTATTATGTTCATGCCAAAATTTTGCTGTTACAAAAAAATTTAAGCCAAATCCAAATCCTAGCTCTCCAATATGAAGTTGAGAGCCATTTTTTATTCTTTCAAGCAGTTGATTGGGCTCAATAAAAATATTTTTAATTTCTGCAATCGCATCATCTTGAAAAAATCTATCTTGATACTTGTTTGAATAAGGAAAACTATTTTCCCATTTAACATCTTGATGCTTCTCTTCAAATGGATTTTTAAAACAGCTATGATGAATTGGCATTTAGGAGCAACTTATGAAAAAAATTAGTACTTTTCTACAAATATCTATTATATGCATTCTTTCATATGGTTGCTCTAAAACTGACCCAATATCAGCGCCTCTAGCTCAAACAACTACAGAAGTAGAGAAGCTTTTCAAGCACTCAGAGGAGTTTATTCAAAAAATTTATTCTTATGAGAATGGTATTCATGCAGCAGTCGGTTATGGGATTGCTAATTCCTATTTAATTGAGGGCGATGAACTGAATATTATTATTGATGCTACTGATAGCGTCTTTCAAGCCGAGAAAGTTTATGCAAAGTTCAATGCAATTAACTCTAACCCCATAGCTGCAATTATTTATACACACAATCACGGAGATCATACTTTAGGTGCAAAATATTTTGTTGATCAACAAGATAACTTGCCTTTGGTTATAGCTCATGAATCAACAGCAAAATCTGTTGAAAAAATTTTTGGAATTTTAAATCCCATCATTTCATCACGCTCCTCCAAAATGTTTGGCACCATGCTTCCTGAGAAAGAGGTTGTTAATGTAGGTATTGGACCCTATTTAAGCGTTGGTCGAAGCGCGCCTGGTTACATTAAGCCAAATGTTACTTTTGATAATGAATTAAAATTAAATATTGCTGGCATTGCATTTGAATTCTTTCATGCACCTGGAGAAACTGATGATCAAATTTTTGTTTGGTTACCAGAATACAAAGCACTTTTTCCTGGAGATAATATATATAAAACTTTTCCAAACCTTTATACCATCAGGGGAACCTCTCATAGAGATGTGAATGCATGGGTGAATAGCCTTGATGAGATGATAGCTCTTAAGCCTAAGAAAATATTTCCGAGTCACACATTACCTTTTTCAGGTGATTCAGCCATAGATACACTAATGATTTATCGAGATGGCATACAGTTTGTTCATGACCAAACCATTAGGCTGATGAACCAGGGGATGCATCCAGATGAGATAATCGAAAACATAGAATTGCCATCGGCAATTGCTTCATCTCCATATATGCAAGAGTTTTACGGCACAGTTAGATGGTCGGTTAAAAGTATATTCAATGGTTATTTGGGTTGGTTCTCTGGGAATATTTCAGAGCTTGATCCCACTTCGACATTTAAAAAAGCTAATTTCATTTCTAATATGGTGGGCGGCCCTGATGCATTATTTACTGAACTTGAAAATGCTATTGCTAATGAAGAAATGCAATGGGCATTAGAACTATCAGATCTTTTGTTAGCAATGAATCATCGTACCTCAGAGGCAACTCTATATAGGTCTAAAGCAGCTTTTTATCTTGGGACTATGGCTTCTAATCCAAATAAAAGAAATTATTTTCTCAGTGAAGCTCAGAGGCTGATAGGCAGCCAAGAGACAGCGAATATTATTCCGCCTGAGGTCTCTATGCTGGACCAGATTCCAATTGAGATGTTCTTTGATGTGCTCAGGGTAAATTTGAACCCAGCCAAGGTTGATCCAAATAATATTATCACTGCTTGTTTTGAATTCAGTTCTGGCTTGACGAAAGCTATGATTTTAAGAAATCAAGTTCTTCAAATTAAAAATGATTTGCCTATCGATTGCTCCATTAACATTAAAACCAATCAAGAAACTTTAAAACAAGTTTTAGCGGGAATTAAAAACCCAATTCTAGAAATTGCCAATGGCAATTTAACTGTAGATAAGGACGTACAGTTCCTTAAGCTATTAACTTCGTTTAGGCCTTAGTTGGTATATCTTTAAATGCTAAACCTTTGTCTGCTCTTGGATCCTGAGGTAAACCTAAAACTCTTTCAGCAATAACATTGCGAAGAATTTCATCTGTTCCACCAGCAATTCTCAAGCCAGGAGCGCCTAACCAAGCGCCCTGGAAAGAGCTTACCCCATCATTTTCATCAATAAGCATGCCAGCCATATCACCAGAATCAATGCCAAAGTTACCAATTGCTTGAAGCTTATTTGCGCTAACTATTTTTGTAATGGATGCTTCTGGACCTGGAGCTTCTCCTTTTGAAAGGGCAGATATTGTTCTGAATTTTGTATATTTAAGACCATTAGCCTCACAAAACCAATCAGCAAGCTTTTCCCTTACAGAGTTATTTTTAATCAAGGCTTCTCCAGCATCATCCTTGGTTTTAGATAGAATTAATGCCTCCTCAATATCAGAACCTCTAGCATCTCCAACAGCCAATCTTTCATTCATTAACGTGGTAATAGCAACTTTCCATCCATCTCCAATTTCACCAAGTCGTTGAGAATCCGGAATTCGAACATCATCAAAATAAACCTCATTAAATCCTGAGCCGCTGCCTGCCTGCCCAGTAATTTGTTTAATAGGTTTCACAGTGATCCCAGGTGATTTCATATCAACGAAAAAGAATGTAAGCCCTTTGTGTTTCGCTACATCAGGATCGTGACGGACAACCAAGATACCAAAATCAGAATAATGCGCGCCTGAAGTCCAAACTTTCTGACCATTAATTATCCAGTCATCTCCATCTCTTTCAGCCTTGCTTCTTAAACCAGCAACATCAGATCCAGCCGCAGGCTCAGAAAAGAGCTGACACCAAATTTCTTTTCCTTCAGCCATGGGTGCAAGATATCTATCTTTTTGCTCATCGGATGCATATTGCATCATTACTGGGCCACACATGCCAAGACCAATTTCAAATATGCCACCTGGCACATTGAACTTCGCTTCCTCTTGTCCCCAAATGATTCTTTCGATAGGTGAAGCCTCTATACCTCCGTACTCTTTTGGCCAATGTAGCATTGCCCAACCGGCTTCATATTTTTTTTGTTGCCAAGCTTTAGCAACTTTAAGATGATCTTCTAATGAAGAATCGCTATGACCACTGCTTTTACTTTCTTTTAGTTCAGCATTGGCTTCTAGCCAATCTCTGCATTTTGCTCGAAATTTAGCTTGTTCTGGTGTGTCGTTAAAATCCATAATTTACCCCTTTGCTAAAGTGTTTGTTTTTTCTAAGTTAGTGACTAATTTTTCTTTCCATGTTGCTTCAGATCCAAGCAAAACCGAAAGAACTTTTGAACGTTTATAAAATAAATGACAATCATATTCCCACGTAAAACCATTACCGCCATGGGTTTGTATATTTTCTTTTGAACATAATTGAAAAGCTTTGGTAGCACTTACTCTTGCAGTTGCTGATGCAAGAGGCAATTCAGCAGACTCTGAAGATAATGCCCATGCACCATAATAGCAATTTGATTTTGCCAGAGTGACCGCAATATACATATCAGCAAGTTTATGTTTTATAGCTTGATATGATCCAATTTGTCTTCCAAAGGCAAATCGCTCCATTGAATATGCTTTAGCCATATCAAGTGCAGCTTGGGACCCTCCAACTTGCTCAAATGCAAATAAAACAGCTGCTTGATCTAGCAGATGTTGCATATATGTCCAGCCTTGATCAACTTCACCAATTAGCTGAGATGGAGTATCTTTAAATTCAACTTTAAAAAACGTTCTAGAAGTATCAATATTTTTTTGCTGCGTTACAGTTACAGATGCATCGCTAAGGTCCACCAGTCTTAAATCAGACCCAGTGCTAGATTTGACAACTACTATCATGTGAGAGGCCATTCCAGCATCTGGAACAGCAATCTTTGTACCATTAATCTTTTCTGATGTTACTGAAACGGCTAGGTTAGATTCTGTTGCCTGATGCATGTCTTCGGCAATACCATAGGTGCCGACAGCCTCTCCGGAAACTAATTTTGGCAATAAATCAGATTTAATTTCTTCACTACCAAATTTAATAACTGCTTCAGTAAAAAAATAAACAGATGAGGAGAAGGGGACGGGTGCGAGCGATCTCCCAAGCTCTTCAGCGATGACGCAAAGCTCTAAATGTCCTAAACCCAAACCTTCGTATGCTTCAGGAACCCTAATTCCAGTCCAGCCAAGTTCAACAATTTTTTGCCAGAGCTCTTTATCACCCTCTAGAGCGTTGTCCATGACTTTTCGTGCATTTGCAAGACCACCCTCTTTATCAAAGAACTTTCTAGCTTCATCTTGTAAAAATTTTTGGTCGTCTGAGAAATCTAAATTCATATTATTGTTATATAGTTTTAAGTTAAGGCTTATAATTCAATGCCATATTAGAACATATAATTTAATACAATTTAAGAAACAAACTTGCATTACTTATGACCATTAAAATCTCAGCAACAAAAAATGGAGACTCTCATATCAATAAAAGCTCTAGCGGTCTTTTTCTTGGGATTGTGTTTGTTTTATTGTTGATTGGAATTCTTGCACTGTCTTTATGGGTCAGTGAGCTTTCCAAGACTTCTAACAGCGTTAACTCCAAAGTAGAATCAAGACTTTTAATTTTAGAAGAACAACTTCAATTAGCTGATTCAACTTCAACTGAATTTTTATCCGATATTAATACTCAACTTCAATTTCTAGATAAGGAGATCAGAAAATTATGGGATTTAAGCAACAAACGTAACAAAGTTAATATCTCAAAGCTTACTAAGGATGTTAGCAAGCATACTGTGGCTCTTAAGGAGATAGCAGCCACGCAAACAAACGATCAAACCAACATAAACTCTATTAAAAATGAATCTCAAAAACTTAGATCAGCAATTGATGAGCTTTCACAAGCAAACAAAGAAAATCTTAATGCTCAAAACAAAATTGCGGAATTAAATAAGAGTATTTTATTGCTTGAGGAAACTGTTCAAGCATTTGATGCTTACAGAAGGCAAAATAATGAAATGCTTCAAGAAATGCAATTGAAAATTTCAAGCATTGAATCTCTCACATCTCAATAATATTATTTTTACTTTTAAGTAAAAAGTTTGGGGTTTCTCCAAAAAACAGGTATATTTTTACTAAACATTCTTCACATTGGAGGGGGAAACCATGAAGAGACTATTAAGCTTACTAACAATTGCTGCTTTTGTAGCAACACCTAGCATTTCCATGGCTCAAAATTCTGAGCTTGTTCTTGAAGAGGTTGTAGTAACAGCAACTAAAAAAGAAGAAAATGTTCAAGATATTGCCCAGACTGTTAATGCGGTCACTGGTGGTACATTAGACGATTATCAAATCAGAGATCTGAGTGAATTGGCTCAGGTTGTATCTGGTGTTGAATTCACACAAATCGATCCTAGAAGATCTACCATCATTATGCGTGGTCAAAAAATGGATCCAGATGGTGGAAATGATCAGCCAATTCAAGGGTACATTGATGAAGTACCACTTCGAGCCGGTGAAATGTTCCTTCAAATGTATGACACCGAGCGTGTTGAAATTTTAAAAGGCGCTCAAGGAACTCTTCAAGGGGTTGTTAGCACAGGTGGTGCTGTTCAAATTTATACACGATCAGCTCAAGTAGGTAGCGATGAGAGAAATGGTTATGTAAAAACAACTTGGGCAGACAACATGACTTCCATCTTAGAAGCTGCGAGTGATCTTCATTTTTCAGACACTTTATCGATGAGAGTCGCTGGTGTCATGAATAACAATGATGGTAAAGAAGTTAGAAACATCAGAACCAATGTCAATGAGTCTCACAGTTATGATTCAGGGAGAATCAGCCTTTCATGGGAGCCTTCAGACGCTCTGTCAGTAAGATTTAAATATCAAAACATGGAAGTAAACTCTATATATCCTCAACCAGTTGCAGGAACTAATGGGGCCTTTCCATTTGATGCATTTAAGTTCGTTACAGGATTTTCTAACCCATTTTTCCCACCAGTTTCAGTTGATTACGCAGGTGCTGCCAATGCTTGGGTTTCCACTATTGGCGCATTAGCTGGTCCTGCTGCTGCAGGACAATTAGCATTCCTGCACAGGCCAAGCTATGCAGATATTCCTGCTGATGGGCTTAAGCGAGAGGACGGCACAGCTTTGCATTACCAAAACCCAAGGCAAAATACGAGTGCTGAAATTCACAACTTAATGATTGACTATGATATGGGAAGCCACGCGCTAGCTATTCGCTACTCAGACTCTGAAAGTGATTCAATGGGTTTAATTGATAGAGACTATGCAGGCGCCTATACATATGGGTATCCCCAAGAAGTTAGAACAAACACAGGCATTGAAACAATTGAAATGAGAATTTCTAATCAAGATAACGACAAACTTGAATACACTCTTGGATTTTTCTCCAGGGATTCTCAAACATATACTGATGCAGATCTAGATATCTCTATGGATAACTATGAAGTTGCTCCGCATGTATTTAAACCTCTTGTTGGTTTTGAGTACAAAACACCTAACCAAGCCTGCCTTGCTGAAAAGGCAAGTCCTGGATTGTTTGCTGCTAAGCCAGTAGTCATCACATGTATGGGTATTCCATTGGATAACAAAACCGAAGCATGGTTTGTTAACTTCAAATACAATTTAACTGAGAAAACATTTGTTCAATTTGGCGTTAGAGAGCAAGAAATGACTGGTTACAGAGCACAAAATTTGTATCTGCCAGTTACCGCTCTTGTGCCTGCAGCAGTGGGTGGTGGAATGACTATTCCAAGAATTCCAGCTAACTTACAAAATTCTGATAATGAATCAACCACGGGTGGGTTTAAAATCGGCCATTACTTAAACGATGATGTTTTGCTTTATGTTTCTACAGAAAGTGGTTATAGAAGTCCTGGCGCTACCATTTCTCCAGTAGCAATCAATCCATCGCTTATTACTTTTGAAGAAGAAGAAAGTGATATGACTGAGATTGGTATGAAAGGTACATTCATGGACGGCAGATTAAGATTAAATGCCGCTTACTATGATTATTCTTTTGATGGATATCAAACAAAGTGGGATAACGTTTCTGCTAGAGTTTATAGCGCTGCTGGCCCAGGGCTTGTGCAGCAGGTTCAAGGAGGCATCTTCAATAACAATGATGCTTCAATTTCAGGTATTGATCTTGAATATGCGTATGTTGTAAATGCAGATCTTACTTTAGGCGGAAGTTTTACTTCTACAGATAGTGAGTATGATGCAGGCTCAATTGGGTATGCTAATGATCCTTCATATACTGGCATGACTGCAGCGACAAGAGATGTTAGCGGACAAAGAGTCAATGATGATGCTGAGTCATCTTTTACTTTTTACCTTGATCATACTGTTCCAGCATATTGGGGTGGTGAGAGATATACACGCTACAACGTAAGTTGGAGAGACGAGCGAACAAGTGCAATTAATCCAGAGCTTAAAATTAAAGCTTTGTATTTAGCAAATATTATTGTTGGCTGGAGATCTTCTGATGGTGTATGGGATGCAAGTTTCTTTGTAAAGAATATCACCGACGATGTTGATCTTTCTCATATTCAATCTTACTACTCAGACTATCACTTGCCAGGTGGTGGAAGTTTGCCATCTAAGTTTTATGCAGCGAATACCAACATGGGAAGACAATTAGGAGCTCAGCTCGTATATAACTTCTAAGAAGTTGGTCTAATATGACTTTTTAAAACGGCAACTTAGGTTGCCGTTTTTTTTAGAAAGTATCTTTTTAATATGCAAAAAATATTTTTATTCCTCGCAATAACTTCTAATTTTTTATTTGCCAATCAAAGCGCGGTCTATTTGAATGAGGACAGGGAGCCTTGCGATATATATGTTCCAAATAAAATACCTTTATTTGGTGATTTGCATGTTCATACTGCTTTATCACTTGATGCTAATACTCAAGGAACATTAAATAGTCCAGATGATGCATACAGATATGCTAAAGGGCAAAAACTTTATTTGCAGCCTTACAACGAAGATAAAACAAGCTCAAGAATCTCAAAATTAAATCAGCCGCTAGATTTTGCAGCTGTAACGGATCATGCAGAACTTCTTGGGGAGGTGAGATTGTGTTTAGACCCACTAAGTGCAAAATATAATGGGTTGCAATGCAGGGCATATAGAAACTTTCCCAAACTTTCTTATTTCTATATGAATGCAAAAGCCAGCATGAACAAGCCTTTAAAAATGTGTGGAGATTCAAGAGAAATATGTCTCGAGGCTGCTGAGGAACCATGGCAGGAAATCCTTCAGGCAGCAGAAAAGCATTATGACCGAACCAAAGCCTGTAAATTTTCAACCTTTGTAGGTTATGAGTGGACTGGTGCAGCATATTCAGGAAATAATCTGCACAGAAATATCATTTTTGACAGTTCTAATGTTCCCTATCAGCCAATAAGTTTTTATGAAGCGCCCACTCGATCAGAGTTATGGGAGCAGCTCGACCAAAAATGCTCTAATGATTGTAATTACATAGTCATCCCCCATAACTCCAATCTTAGTAATGGATTTATGTTTGAAAAACCAAATCAAGAAGAGATATATCTTCAAAATACAAGAGAGCCATTGGTTGAGATTTTTCAACACAAGGGTAGCTCAGAATGTTCGATTGATCCCAATGATCCTTTATGCAGTTTTGAGCAATTACCCTACAAAGACTTTAAATCAAAATTTAGGAACGATATTTCTCCCTCCCCAAAATCTAGCTATGTTCGAGACGCATTAAATGAAGGGCTGCTTATGCAAGAAAAAGACAATATCAATCCTTTCAAGTTTGGGTTTATTGGCAGCACAGATACTCATCTTGGAACTCCTGGATCAGTAGATGAAGAGATTTTTCAAGGCCATGGCGGTGCTGGAAAATCTTTCAGAACTACTATTCCAGAAGGTTTGCCTGATGATGTTGAATTCAATCCAGGTGGTTTAGCTGTTGTTTGGGCTGAAGAAAATAGCAGAACATCCATTTTTAACGCACTTAAACGAAAAGAAGTTTATGGAACCTCAGGACCAAGATTCTTAGTTAGGTTTTTTTTGGGTGAGAATTTAGATGCTGATCTTTGCTCCCATTCAGATGCTATCTCAACCGCATACAAAAATGGTGTTCCTATGGGTGCCACATCTCAAGCTGATCTACTCAATAGAGCTCGATTATTTATCTCTGCTTCAGCAGATGCATCATTGAAAGATCAATACATTGAAAAATTACAGGTGGTTAAAGGCACAATTATTGATGGCGAAGTTGTCACCTCGGTTCATGATGTGATGACTCATGAACCTACTGATCTTGATTTGAATTCTTGCCAAGTTGTTGGTAATGGTATTCGTTCAATGTGTGTTGTCTGGGATGATCCAAACTTTATTCAAGGCGATGAAGCCTATTATTACGCTAGAGTTATTGCAAATAAATCTTGTCGTTGGTCGCATAATCTGTGTTTGAAAAATCCTGAGTATTGCGAAGATGGCAATGCAGATGTTCCAAACTTTATTCAAGAAAGGGCATGGACGTCTCCCATATGGCTAGAAAACACTTCAGATATTTGACACAGCCCAAAGAATTATGTTCCATTAGGATATGAATAAATTAGCGCTACAATTATTTTTAGTCTTAGCCTTTATTCCTATCGCTATTTTGATAAGTTCAATAATCATTACACTGGCACCGTTATATTGTTGGGGTCTTGCAATTAATGCTTATCGTTTTGGCAATACAAAAGAGTTATATTTTTGGTTAGCAATGGGTGTGGTAGCTTTCTTCTTAGCATTGTTTGTTTTAGGAGTCTTGTAAATGTTGAAGGCATGCATCCTCTTTTCAGCTGCTTGCTTATTTGTAATAGGCTGCTATGTAATGTTTAAGCCTGATCTCAGTGATTTGGGGTTTATTCCTGTCGTTGCGACTAACCCTGAGACTGCTTCTGAGTTTAGATCGTTGTTCGCAGGCTCATTTTTAGCATACGCATATCTTTTATTACGGTTTGCATTTTCTTACAATCCAATATCTATAGCTGTAAGCATTGCCTACATAATGGGTTTTATAGCTTTTGGTCGAGTTGTAAGTTTTTTTTATGAGGGCTTTAATTCTTTTGGGCTCATTGTGTTCTTTGGCGAGATATTTTTAGCATTAATCCTGATTTTGGCGCATAAAAAAAGAAAAAATGAGATTCCTTATTTCTAAATTTTGGTCATTCAATAAAACTTCTTAACATTTCTTGATTCTGTAATATAATTCTTTTTCTTCTGGGGATGTGGTGGAACTGGTAGACACGCTTGGCTTAGAACCAAGTGCCGAAAGGCGTGGGGGTTCGACTCCCTCCATCCCTACCAATTGGTGTATATTCTTGTCACCTTTGCTATTATTAGCCCTATGAAAAATTTACCACTTTTGTTGCTATCACTTTTTATTTTTTTCTCCTGTGCAGAAAATAATTCCTATAACTCAAGGGTTCTTAATGCAGGCAGTGAAAATGAATCCTGGTTATTGCATGGAAGAACTTATGATGAGTCAAGATTTAGCCCCCTAACTGATATTAATGATTCAAATGTAGGTGAGCTTGGTTTGTCATGGTCATTTGAAACTGGCACCAACAGAGGTCATGAAACCACTCCTATCGTAGTTGACGGCATGATGTTTATAACAGCTCCATGGAGCGTCGTTTTTGCTTTGGACGCAAAGACTGGAAAAGAAATTTGGTCATTTGATCCAGAGGCTGACAAAGCCTGGGCACGAAATGCTTGCTGCGATGTGGTTAATAGAGGGGTTGCAGTTTGGGGCGATCATGTAGTTTTTGCCACTATCGATGGCCGTTTAATTTCTCTTGATAAAGAATCTGGAGAGGTGAACTGGGATGTTTTGACAATTGATAAATCAAAACCATACACAATTACAGGAGCACCAAGAATCGTAGATGGGAAAATAATTATTGGAAATGGTGGCGGTGAGTTTGGAGTAAGAGGTTATATTTCTGCTTACGATGTTCAAGATGGCTCTATGTTATGGAGATTTTTTACTGTTCCTGGCAATCCCGATGAACCATTTGAATCAGAGGCTTTAGCTAAAGCAGCTAAAACATGGTCTGGAGGAAAATGGTGGGAAATTGGAGGAGGGGGAACAGTTTGGGACTCTATGGCATATGATCCAGAATTAAATCTTCTCTACATAGGTACTGGGAATGGCTCTCCCTGGAATAGGTATGTGCGCAGTCCTGGCGGCGGAGATAATTTATATCTTTCATCTATCGTTGCAATTAATCCAGATAATGGAGAATATGTTTGGCATTATCAAACCACTCCAGGAGATAGCTGGGACTATACCGCCACTCAACACATGATCCTTGCTGATATGGAGATCAATGGTGAGCAAAGAAAAGTTATTATGCAGGCTCCAAAAAATGGTTTTTTCTATGTAATAGACAGAACATCAGGGGAGTTTATTTCAGCAAATAATTTTGTGCCAACAAATTGGGCATCTCATGTAGATCCTGAAACTGGAAGACCGATAGAGATCAAGGAAACCAATCATGAGTTGCAACCAGCGTTAACAACACCTGGACCCCTAGGTGGTCATAATTGGCATCCCATGTCTTACAGCCCAAGAACAGGGTTGGTTTACATTCCGGCCCAAGAGACAATATTTATCTACTCAACAGATAATGAATTTGAATACAATCCAGGTACTTGGAATTTAGCGAATCAGATTGAAATGAGTTACCTGCCAAAAGATCCGGATGAGCTAGCTATGGTTGATGCTGCAACGGTTGGTTATTTACTTGCATGGGATCCAAAATAGCAAAAAGAAGTTTGGCGAGCACAATATAAAAGACCATGGAGCGGTGGTGTTCTTTCAACTGAAGGAAATTTAGTTTTTCAAGGAACATCAGATGGAAGATTTGTAGCATATGCAGCAGATTCTGGTGAGTTACTTTGGAGTGTCGATACTGGGCAAGGGATTGTGGCACCTCCAATAACTTACAAGATTGAAGGTAAGCAATACATTGCAGTTCAAGTTGGCTATGGCGGCGCCTACGCGCTTACTGGAGGACTAGAATCACCAAATAAAAACCCATCTCGAGATGGTAGAATGATGATTTTTGAGATTGGTGGGACTCAACTTGAGGAGCCAGTTGCATCAATAGCTCAATTAAATCCTACTATTTTTGAATTAAATTCAGATGCTTTGGTTATTGCTCGTGGTGAATATGAGTATCATGAACATTGTCAATTTTGTCATGGAGCCGGCGTTATTGGTGGAGGGGTTTTGCCTGATTTAAGAATGTTAGATGCTCAGGGTCATGCTTCATTTTTAGGGAGCGTTCTTGGTGGAATTCACGGAAGTGGAATGGCTTCATTCAAAGACGTATTAAATGTAGAGCAAGCTCAGCAAATTCACGAATACATTAAACATCAAACAGTTTTAACAGGACTAGCAAGCGCAGCAGAGCAATAAAAAAATATATTATCTTCGATGGTTTATAATTAACCATGGATAATAAATTTGATATAGCCAAAGATTGGCTTCCCAGATACACAGGAATGCCAGTAGATGATTTTGGTGATTACATTCTTCTAACTAATTTTCAAGACTATGTTGATCAATTTGCAGACAGGTTTAATGCTGATGTCCAAGGTGAAAATCGACCAATGTCCTCTAGCACCAACAGTGATGGCTTAAGCATCATTAATTTTGGGATAGGTTCACCCAATGCTGCAACTATTATGGATTTGCTGGTTGCAAGAAAGCCAAAAGGAGTCTTGTTTCTTGGAAAATGTGGTGGACTGAAAGATTCATCTGAAATTGGAAACCTTATTCTGCCTATAGCTGCTATTAGAGGGGATGGAACTTCCAATGATTATTTTCCTCCAGAAGTACCTGCTTTACCTTCTTTTAAATTGCACAAGTTTGTTTCCGATAAAATATTAGATGCAGGAACTGACTATCGAACTGGAGTGATTTATACAACCAATAGAAGAGTTTGGGAGCATGATAAAACCTTCTTAAAGAAACTAAAAAACACTACAGCTATTGGTATCGACATGGAAGTTGCCACTATATTTATAGTTGGTCATTACAACGAGATTCCTCGTGGAGCCTTGCTTTTGGTTTCAGATGTTCCTGTGACACCTGATGGAGTCAAGACTGAAAAATCAGATCAGGCGGTTACATCTAAATGGGCAAAGCAACATTTAGAGATAGGCATTCATGCAATGACAGATTTAAAAAATAGTAGAGACAAGATTAAGCATTTCCGCTATTGATTAGCTCTCAACAACAAATTCTTGCAAATAGTTAAAAATATCCTGAACAGATAGCTCTCGTGCTTTTCGCATGGTGTCATTTACATGCAAGTTTAGGGTTTCACCTTTTCTGTCCATGATAAATATTCTTGGTATGCCTTCTTGAATATTTTTATCAAAAAAACTAAATAATTCAGTATTCATTTCATAGTTTCCTACGTCTATATTTAATATATTTGCATTTCTTTCAAGAAAGCTTTTCACAACTGGTAGCTGGATCACCCCTTCAAATAATCTTGCATCAGGGCACCAATTCGCTCCAAAAACCACAATGGATTGTTTATTTAATTTGACGGTTTTTTGAATGAATTCTTGAATTTCTAGCATAGTGGTTCGAACCCCAGAGTAAGGCTCAGGGTGCGGAAGGCTGGGGCATTCATTTATATCTAAAATTATATTCATATCTTTTCAAGCTAACTAAAAAAATTTTAAATTTTAACATTTAAGTGTATTCTATTAGATGATGAAAAGGCTGATTAGATATTCATTAATACTTGTTGCACTCTATACAACGATGAGAATATTAATTGCATTATTTTTATATGATCAGTTACCAATTGCATTTCTTGCAACTGAGTTTAATCAAGATCAAATGGATGAATACAGAGCCAGAGTCTTGCTTCCAGCTTTTTTCCTTACTTTGAATTATTTTATTTTAAGGTATTTTTCTGGCAAAAACCCCACTTCACCTCTTTGGCCAATATATGTCATCAGTGTCTCACTTATAATTACTCATATTATTGGCTTTATAACTTTCATGCCTTTATCTAAGGATCCTCTTATAATGCTTTTTATATGTTTATTTGTTTGTTTTATTGCCAGAGCAGGTCACAATAAAAGAAAGAACGAAATTTTATAGGAAACACAATGATTTGGATTATTAGACTCTTTCTGATGGCTTATGCAGTTTTATATTTTGGTATAGGGGCTTGGGCAATCATTGATCCGGTCAAAGATGCTCTTGAACTTAGCTATGAGATTCCTTCATTCATGGATGCTGTTGGGTTAAAAGTTTCAGGGGAGATTGGTTATTCAGAAGTTGCAGGTTTGTATGGCGGCATCAATATGATTATTGGTTTATTGTGTCTCCTTGGTCTTTTTAGCAGAGGCATTGCAACATATGTATTGTCACTGCTTGCATTCTTAACCTTTAGCATTGCACTCGGCAGATATTTGTTTGCACTAATTCCAAGCACACCCACCTTTTATAATACTTTTTTTATCTTTGAAGTGGTTACGTTTGTCTTGTCGCTATCTTTTTTCTTGTATATGAAATTTTTATACAACCCCAGAAAGAGTGGCAATGTAGAGAGTGTAGCTACTGACTAGAATGATTCCCGCGGCCACATACAAGCTTCTGTTGAATTTTAATTTGGTTAATGCAACTGCCAATAAAATAAAGGCTAAGCTTAAGATTGCAAGGATACTGAAATCTCTTTCCATGACGACTGGGCTGAGTTGAACAGATCCAAAAAATCCAATAATTGGAATAACAAATACTAAATTTAGAACGTTTGATCCAATAATATTACCAACAACCATTTGATGTTTGCCTTTTTTTAGCGCTGCAATCGTGGCAGCTAACTCAGGCAAACTGGTTCCTAATGCGATGATGGTAAGACCTATGATTAACTCTGATATGCCTAATAATAATGCTGTGCTTTCGGCATAGACAATAGAGATATTGGCACCAGCCACTAAACCTACAAGCCCGACCATTGATAAAAATACACTTTTTGTAAATTCAGATACTTCTGAGCCTTCCTCATCAGGGACGCCATCCGTTTTTAGGAGGATATACATAAACAACATGAATAAACCTACAAAACCGATGCTTTCACTAAAAGAGATCGTTCCATCTGCCAAAGTTAATCCCAGCAACAATACAGTTAAGCCAAAAGGCATTAAATTCCATAAATGAGTTTTAGAGGCTGCGTGAAAGTAAAGGCAGGAGACGCCAAAAATGAGAGCAATGTTTGAAATATTTGAACCAATAGCTGTTCCAAGGGCAATATCTTCATTCCCATTCAAAACAGCAGATATTGCAACAAATACCTCGGGTGCGGAGGTTCCAGCCGCGATAAGTGTTAGCCCAATAACAAGATCTCCCACCCCTAAATGTTTCGCTATGACGGAGGCATGGTCAACAAATTTGTTTGCTCCCCAAACAAGAATTGTGATCCCAGCTAGCAGCAGAATGATGTTTAATGTTAACTCCATGACAGTATTCTAAAGGCAATGCTATTGAATTCATAATGATTTCAAGAGAACATAAGCATTTATTAAATTATCTAAGGGTAAGTATGAAAATAGCAGAATTATTTAATGTGTCTGGCAAAGTAGCCATTGTTACTGGTGGTTCAAGAGGAATAGGTGAGATGATAGCAGCTGGCTTTTTAGCCAATGGCGTCAAGGTATATATTACCGCTAGAAAAGAGGCTGCATTAATCGAAAAGGCTCGTGAATTATCAGAGACTTATGCAGGCGAGTGCATTCCTGTCCCTTGTGACTTAAGCACCATGGATGGAATGAATAATTTTGTTGATTTTATTCAATCAAAAGAGGAACACATAGATTTTCTCATTAACAATGCAGGAGCTTCATGGGGAGAGCCTTATGCAGAATATTCAGAAAAGGGCTGGGATAAAGTTATGGATTTGAATGTTAAGAGTATTTTTTATTTAACCCAAAAACTCACACCTATATTAGCTAAACAAGCTTCTGCTGAAGATCCTGCTAGAGTTATTAACATTGGATCAATTGATGGCTTAAATGTGCCTGCTTTAGAGAGCTATGCATATGGAACCTCAAAGGCAGCCGTGCATCATTTAACTAGAGTGCAAGCAAGAAGATTGGTCGGAGAGAATATTTTGGTTAATGCAATAGCGCCAGGTCCTTATGAATCTATGATGTTGGGAGCTGCAGTGAATCATGATTACTCATTAATAGAGTCAAGAAACCCTAGAAAAAGAATTGGTTCTCCTGAAGATATGGCAGGGCTGGTGCTGTTCTTGTGCTCAAGAGCAGGAGCTTATACCGTTGGTGCAGTCATACCCTCAGATGGGGGATTGGTCGGTACAGCAGGCCATGACCTAAGCCAATCATGAGCCTTTATGAGAAATATTTTTTACCCAAACTATTAGACTGCTGTTGTGGGATGGAAGGTTTTCAAAAAAAGAGAGCTCAAATCATCCCTAAAGCTCATGGAAGAGTTTTAGAAATCGGGATAGGGTCAGGATTAAATTTTGATTTTTATGATTTTGAGAAAGTATCTGAGATAGTGGGAGTTGATCCAGCTCTTAGTTCAGTGGCTATTGCAAAATCTAGGGCTTCAAATTTAAGCTCTAAAATTTCTTTTGTAGAGACAACAGCTGAATCTATTGATCTTGAATCTGCAACATTTGATAGCGTGGTGATAGGGTTTAGTTTATGCACTATCCCAGATCCCATGCAGGCTTTAGCAGAGGCTCATAGACTTCTTAAGCCGGGCGGCTCTTTATTTTTTATGGAACATGGCTTGGCTCCTGAGCCTAAGATTCAAAAATGGCAGCATCGAATTACACCCCTTTGGAATAAAATTGCCGGTGGGTGTAATCTAAATAGAAACATTGAAGATCTGATTCTTTCTGGAGGGTTCCAATTCAAGGATTTAAATAAGAAGTATATTAAAGGACCAAAGATAGCTTCCTTTTTATACTATGGTGAAGCCCCAAAAGCTTAAAGCAAGCTTACGTCTTCAAAAGACTCGTTAATAAGATTTCGCATCCAAATATGTGATCCATCATTATCATCGCTACTATGCCAAATCAGATATTGTTCTAGAGGAGGAACATTCATAGGTATTTCAATGAAGCTAAGACCATGTTTTTTTGCAAAAATCTCTGAGCAGAGCAAACACAAATCGGTTGATCGCACTATTTCTGGGGTCACTTGATAGTGTTGAGATCTTAGTGCAATTTCAGGCTGTAATTGCATTTTTTGCATTTCCATTTCTATAACAGAGGCACCTCTTTTTCTATTTGAGATATTGATGTATTTTAACTTGAGCATTTCATCCAAGTTCATTTCTGAAAGTTTTGATACTGGGTGATTGGCTCGGTGAGCCACAACAAATCTATCGGAAAAAACTTTCATTGAATTAGTATCCTTTGCATTGGGTATAAAAGGATCTACAGCAAAACTTAATTCATTTGTTGCTAATGCATGAGGCACTTGATCTCTAGAAAAGTAGTAGCACTCAAGTTTAATGTTTGGTGCTTGTTTTTCCATTTTGCTCATAAGAATCGCCAAGATTCGACCCTCATTAATATCCCCAAGAGAAATTCTAAAAGTTTTCTCACTGGTTGCTGGATCAAACTCATCAGGCTCATTTACACTTTTTTGCATTAGTTGAAGAGCATTTTGTATATCTTTGATAATATTTTCTGTTTTTTGAGTGGGCACCATGCCACTGCCAGTTCTTACAAAGAGTTCATCATCGAATTTTTCTCTTAATCTTGAAAGTGCATTAGAGACCGCAGGTTGAGTTATGCCTACCACTTCAGCCGCTTTGGTAAGACTGCCCTCGGTATAAATGGAGTTCATAATGACAAATAGATTTAAATCAAAAGAACTTATTTTCAT
This sequence comes from SAR86 cluster bacterium, assembly GCA_029248485.1. The sequence continues at coordinate 22,074 of JAQWJG010000030.1, forward strand.
TTTTTTCTGATCCTATAGCTTTGCAACTTGCTTGCAGTTATCATGGGTGTAAAACCAATTGAGTACTAATAATAAAGTTATTTTATAATATTCACAATACTTATATTATAAATAGCACCCATTAATAAGAGGATAATAATGAGAGATTTACGGCCAGAAGTTAAAACATTTCTAGACAGGGTTCAAGCATTTATAGATACCGAAATTAGACCCAATGAAGCAACTTACGCTCAGCAAACAGAAGAGGGTGGTCGATGGTGTGTGCCTCCCATCATGGAAGAAATGAAAGCCAAGGCAAAGGCTGAAGGCCTATGGAATTTCTTCCTGCCAGGGTATGAGGGTGAGTTTGGAACTGGTTTAAGTAATTTTGAATATTCTCATCTCGCAGAAAAAATGGGAGCAGTAGGGATCGCTTCTGAAGTTTTCAATTGTTCTGCTCCTGATACAGGAAACATGGAAGTGCTTGAAAGATATGGTTCTGAAGAGCAGAAAGACACTTGGTTGAAGCCCCTGTTAGCTGGAGAAATTAGGTCAGCTTTTGGTATGACTGAACCAGGAGTAGCTTCTTCGGATGCAACGAACATGGCTGCTACCGCAGTTCTTGAAGGCGACGAGTATGTGATTAATGGTGAAAAATGGTGGACATCAGGCGCTGGAGATCCTCGATGTAAAATTATTGTATTTATGTGTGTGACTGATCAAGATCCAGACTCTCCAAGACATAAAAGACATTCTCAAATCCTCGTCCCAATGGATTCCGAGGGAATTGAAGTCAGAAAGATGATGGAAGTTTTTGGTTGGGATGATGCCCCTCATGGTCATGCTCATCTAAAATTTACCAACGTAAGAGTTCCAAAAAGCAATATGATTTTAGGCGAGGGTCGAGGTTTTGAAATTGCCCAAGGTCGGCTCGGGCCTGGAAGAATTCATCATTGCATGCGAGCTGTTGGCCTAGGTGAAAGAGCGCTGCAAATGATGTGTGAAAGATCTCAAAGCAGAGTTGCTTTTGGTAAACCCTTGTCACAACTTGGTGGTAACATGGATATCATTGCCAACTCAAGAATTGAACTGAATATGGCAAGGCTTCTAACGCTTCAGGCAGCCCACATGATGGATACTGTTGGCAATAAAGTTGCTGCAAGTGAGATTGCTCAAATCAAAGTGATTGTTCCAAATATCGTTTGTGATGTAATTGACCGTGCTATTCAAATGCATGGTGGGGCAGGAGTTTCTCAAGTTTTCCCATTGGCAAGAATGTATGCTGGAATGAGAACCTTGCGACTGGCTGACGGGCCTGATGAAGTCCATAGAAGAGCAGTTGCAAGACATGAGTTAGGTAAATATCCTACCTAAGTGTGGAGCCATCAAACAATTTAATTTTTTACGACACTGAGACAACTGGGCTAATCAAAGACTTTGCTCAAATACTCCAGTGCGGGTCTATTC
>JAQWJG010000041.1 GCA_029248485.1 SAR86 cluster bacterium
CTTGGGGGGAAACCATGATAAATACTATTAAAAGTAACGCAAAAAATCTCAAAGACCTCTTTAACAAAAAGGCCTTTGATAAATTCTTTGGCAGGATTGTCTCTGCCATTTCCGCACTGGCAATTATTAATGCCTCTGCTTACAGTGGATATATATCTGCTCAATCTCAAGCAACAATAGAAGAAGTTGTTGTAACCTCTAGAAAAAAAGCTGAAGGGCTGCAAGATGTCCCTCTTTCAGTGAACGCTCTTACAGAGGAATCCCTGGAGCAAAAAGGAATAAATGTATTCGAAGATTATTTAATGCAATTACCAGGTGTTACAGCTGGTGGATCAGGTCCAGGACAAAGTACTATATATATTAGAGGGCTTGCATCTACTACCCCCAATCTAACTACTGCAGGTGTTGCCGGTTTGGCACCCAATGTTGCGTTTTATCTTGATGAACAGCCTTTAGGTCAGCCAGGCAGAAACTTGGATGTTTATGCTGCTGATGTTGGGCGTGTAGAGGTTCTATCAGGACCACAAGGAACTTTATTCGGCGCTAGCTCACAAGCTGGTGTTGTTCGAATGATTACTAACAAGCCAGTAATAGGCGAATCATCAAGCAGTCTAGAGCTTGAAGCTAGGACCATGCCAGATGGTGATAATGGAAGTAAGTTTGAATATGTTTCTAACATTCCCCTCGGAGATTCAACAGCTATGAGATTTGTAGCTTACAGTGATAGAAGAGGTGGTTATATTGATCAAGTTGGCGGAACGCTTACTGCTGCTCAATCAGCACGCTTTAGAAAGGCTGGAACTGTAAGACAAAATGGTCTTCCTGTGTCTTCATCAAGAGCTGGTTTTCAGGCTGGTGCAGATCTTTCAGGTGCTACACTTTTAAGCGCACTTGCAATTGTTGAAGAGGACGCTAACCCAGTTGACTACGAAGGTTTCAGAGCAAGTATCGCTCATGAGATTAATGATAATTGGGATGTTCTAGCTACTGTTGCTAGTCAAACTATTGATGCTGATGGTGTATTTTTTGTGGATCCTACTTTGGGCGACTTAGAAATCCAAAGATATACCAATGACACTATTGAAGATGAGTTTGATAACATGAGCCTTACTCTTAAGGGTTCAATTGGTGATCTTGAAGTTCTTTATACAGGAGCTTATACAGATAGAACAACAGACCAAGATGTTGACTACACTGATTATCTTTTTGTAGGACAGTATCTTCCATACTACATTTGTGATTACTACGTAACTTATACAAAGTTTGCTCCAGGCAATGTTCCAACTGGAACGTGTGGCGCTCCAAATTTATTAGTTGATTCAACTACAAATACCGAAGTTACAACTCATGAATTTCGTATTAATGCTCCAATCAATGACACCACCAGCCTTACAGCCGGCGTATTCTTCAGTGACCTAGAGCTAAGAGAATTAAACTTATTTACTTATCCAGGCTCTGTAGGAAATGATATTACGTATGCTGCTAACTATGCCTTAACAGATACATCAGTAACTGGCTCAATAAATAATGCAAGCCCAGGGTGGTTCTCAGCTGGGCCATTTAGCGAACCAGTAATTTTCTTTAATGATATTAAAAGGACTGATAAACAACAGGGCGTGTTTGGTGAGTTAAGTTTTGATACTTCAGAAACATCCGAGCTTACTGTTGGTGTTAGATGGTATGACATAGAGGTTGACTTTGAGGGTAGTGCTAACTCGTCCTTTTATAATGGATTTGGAGCTCCAGATACACAACAATTTGGCTCTAATTTATCAGCTCAATATGCGCCGGGAAATCCCAATGGATATCCTGATAAAGCCAAAAGTGACGGCACGATTGGAAAAATAACCTATTCATGGAATCCATCTGAAGACATTATGTATTATGTAACTTGGTCTGAAGGGTTTAGACCAGGCCTATTAAACAGGCCTGTAGGTGCGTCTAACGCAGCGGGAACATACTCAGTTAAACCTGAGGTAAAATCTGATGAGGTTACAAACTATGAATTTGGATGGAAAGCTCTCCTTGCTGATGGTCGACTTAGATTTAATGGTAGTGCCTTTGCTGTTGATGTGACAGGCCTTCAGTCAACTGTATTTGATCCAAGCATTGTTAACTTATTCTTCTCTGATAACGCAGCCGATGCTGAAATTAGAGGTGTTGAAGGAGACTTTACTTATGTCCCTGATCTAGATGGTTGGGTCTGGTCTGGTGCTTTTTCAATATTAGATACAGAGATTACTAAAAGCTTAGTTCCAACTACTGATGTGGTCGTTGGATCAGATCTTGCCTTTGCTCCTGGAATGCAGGGAAATTTGAGTGTTAGAAAAGAATGGGACATGGTGGCTGGTAATACTGGACATTTCCAAGCTCAACTCACATGGTCAGATGATAGTTATTCCGATATTATGGAACCAAATAAAGCTTTACAAGATAGTTATAGCTTTATGAATGTTCGATGGGGAGTTACCAATGACAATTGGTTAGCTGAAGCCTATATCGATAACATAACTGATGAAAGAGCTGAGATAAATAATACCTTTGTCTTTGATAGACAGCGTGTAGGAATTATCAGACCAACTACCGTAGGTCTTAGATTCAAAAGGTATTTTAACGACTAGTCTGAATTTAGATAACAGGAAAAGGGAGCTTGCGCTCCCTTTTTACTTTATTCAGAAATATTATTTACTATCTTTGTTAAAATTAAATAAATGAAAGAAAATAAATCTGACATCAAGGATCCAACTTTATCGGTAGATTTAAGCGAGGCTACGCAGGCTGTTAAAGAAAACAGATTTGAAGATGCTCTCTCCCTTTTTGAAATCATCCTGAAAGACCATCCCAACAATATAGATGCTTTATATCTTGCTTCTGTCTCATCTAGATATTTAAAAAAATTTGATGACTCGAAAAAATATATTGAACAATTGTTGTTCAATGCTCCTGACATGGGTCGCGCATATCAAGAGTTAGGTCATATCAATCGAGATATGAAAAATGATGAAAAGGCTGTAATTAATTACAGACAAGCTTGTGAACTTAATCCAGCATTGCTCGCATCATGGAATATGCTTTATCAATATTTTGTGAAAAACAAAAATCAACCCGCTGCTGATCATGCTCAACAACAAATTCAGAAACTTGAAGCCCTGCCAGCAGCATTGTTATACATAGATCAGATACTAAATGAGGGTAGATTGGGCTTAGCTGAAAGGCAATGCAGAGCTTTTCTTAAAAAGAATCCAACTCACACATATGCAATGTCACTTTTATCTGAGATTGCCAATCGATTAGGTTATTTTGATGATGCAGAATTTTTACTTGAAAAAGCTGTTGAATTTAAACCAAATGATGGAGATCTTAGAATGCAATATGCTGCAATTCTAAGAAAAAAACAGAAATTTGCAAAAACTATGGAGCAAGTCAACATTCTTTGTAATCAATATCCTGACAACCCTATTTATCAAGCCCAAAAAGCCAGTGAAATTATGCAAAATGGTGATCATGCGCAAGCAATCAAAATGTTTGATGACATTCTCAACAAAAATCCATATAACTTTAGTACACACACCTCAAAAGGGCATGCTCAAAAAACTCTGGGAAAAACAGATAAAGCTATTAAAAGCTATCAATCTGCTTATCAGATTAAACCTGATCATGGCGAGGCCTACTTTTCATTGGCAAACTTAAAAACATATTCTTTCAACCTTGATGAGCTAAACAGTATGAGAGAACAGGTAAAGAGAGTTGATCTATCGTTAAGGGATAAATCCTACTTTCACTTTGCATTAGCTCAAGCATGTGAATCAATTGGTGAGTATGAAGAAGCTTTTTTTCATCTAGAAAAAGGCAACAAAATTAAAAATGATCAAAGCAAATATTCCATTGAAAGGATGGATGCGGAGCTCCAAGCCCAAATTGATGTATGCGACGAAGATTTTTTTAATGATCTGGGTAGTGGGGGGTATGCAACCAAAGATCCCATATTTATTTTAGGTTTACCTAGGGCGGGCTCAACGCTCATTGAACAAATTCTGGCTTCCCATTCAATGATTGATGGAACTTTAGAGCTTCCTAATATTTTGTCCATAGCGCAAAGTCTTCGAGGGGATGACATATATGGCAAGCTGGGCAATTATCCCAAGAGCATGAAGTCCTTATCACTTGAACAAAGGGAATCTTTTGGTAAGAGTTTTATTGAAGACACCAGAATGCATAGAAAGGACGCCCCAATGTTTACAGACAAGATGCCCAATAATTTTAGGCACATTGGATTAATTCATCTGATTATGCCAAATGCAAAAATAATTGACGCAAGAAGATATCCTTTAGATTGTTGCTTTAGTATGTTCAAGCAATTATTTGCGCAAGGTCAAGAATTTTCATATGGATTGGCTGAAGCTGGTAGTTATTACAGAAGCTATGTAAAGCTTATGGATCATTGGGACAAAGTGCTCCCAAATAAAATATTAAGAGTAAACAATGAAGATGTTATCGAAGACCTTGAGGGCCAAGTTAAACGAATGCTAGATTTTCTTGAGTTACCATTTGAAGAAGAGTGTGTTTTATTTCACGAAACAGATAGATCAGTTAGAACCGCTAGTTCAGAGCAAGTAAGACAACCAATTAATAAAAAGGGCATGGGTCGATGGAAGCCTTATGCAAAAAATTTAAAACCACTGTTAGAAAGTATCGGTGAAGAACTTTTGAATCCAGAGGATATTTCTATAATTAAATAATAAACTTAGATATTCTTAGAAAGGATCTAAAATCAGCATTCTCTTTCCAAGCAAAAGCAAACTTTATGCACATTATACAAGCAACCAATCTCGAGAAATATTATCCAAGACCCGACGATTCACGTAAAAATTTTGCTGCCGTAAACAAAATTAATCTCAGTATTAATAGTGGAGAAATTTTTGGCTTGCTAGGTCCAAATGGTGCTGGAAAAACATCAACACTTGAGATGCTTGAAGGATTGAGTGATATTGATGGCGGCGAAGTTTTTATAAATAAGATTGATGTAAAGAATAATCCTTATGAAGTTAAAAAAATCATAGGCGTGCAACTTCAATCCAATGAATATTTTGATAGGTTAAATTTATCTGATTTATTGATTCTTTTTGCCAACCTATACTCGATTTCAGTTAATCCGGAGACCTTGCTTGCTAAAGTTGATTTAGAAAACAAAATCCATGCTCTTCCTGACGACTTATCAGGCGGACAAAGACAAAGGTTCTCCATTGCATGTGCTTTGGTTAATCATCCTAAAATATTATTTTTAGATGAGCCCACGACTGGATTAGATCCCCAGGCAAAAAGAAATTTATGGAATTTAGCCAAGAGCTTGAATGAGGAGGGCATGACCATTGTTTTAACAACCCACAATATGGAGGAAGCAGAATACCTTTGTGACAGGATTGCAATTATGGATAAAGGCTCAATAATTGCTCAAGATACACCCAAGCAACTGATCTTAGATTATGCCTCAGAGCCACCAGAGACACCCAAGCATGGAAATATTGAAGATGTATTTTTAGCCCTCACAGGGCATGGATTAAGGGACTAAAGCATGCTAACTAGACCACAAATTTATCTTGCCTCCATCTTTATCAAGATCTTTTACAGGGATCGACAGTCACTCTTTTTTAGCTTGCTATTTCCATTAATTTTTACGGGTATTTTTTTATTTTCTGGAGGCGAGCCCAGTCCAACTAAGCTAGGTTTAGTAAATCATTCTCAAGATGAGCTCTCATTAAAATTTGTTGAACTTGTAAAAAAAGAAAAAAACTTTCTTGTTAAAGAGGGATCTGAATCAGAGTTAAAACAGGAGTTAATTGCTGCAGATCAGACCGCTATAATTATTATTCCTAAGACATTCAATGAACTCCCAAATCCAGGAACGTTAAGGCTATTGCTCGATGCATCTCAAGTCAGACAAGTGGATGCAATCAAGGATGCTTTAGAGTCAACTCTTCTATCCATTGAAAGGGATATTAGAGATATTGAACCCATGTTTGCTCTACAGCTTGAAGATGTTAAATCCAGACCACAAAGATATATTGATTTTTTATTGCCTGGGATCTTGGCATACATGTTAATGAATCTTTGTATAGCTGGGAGTGGTTTTAATATAGTTGAATACCGAAGAAGAGGCATTTTAAAAAGGCTCTTTGTTACACCCATTCAACCTAAAGATTTTATTATCTCCATTGTTCTTGCACGAATGTTTATTATTCTGATTCAACTTTCGGTGATCTTAGGTCTAGCAATCGGGCTTTTAAAAATTAATATTATTGGAGGGCTCTTGCCACTTTACGGTGTCATTTTACTGGGTGCATTTATTTTTTTGTGCGTAGGCTTCTTTCTTGGCAGTCTTGCCAAAACACAAGAATCAATTCGCCCATTGGTTTTGTTGTTTACTTTTCCACAATTAATTCTATCTGGTATTTTTTTTCCAATTTCTTCATTGCCTGCATTAATTCAGCCGATAGCTAGCAGTTTGCCATTAAGTGTTATAGCCTCAACAATGCGAAACATAGCAAACGATGGCGGGGCATTATTTGCGATAAATTTTAATTCTCTTGGTATCGTATTTTGGGTGTTTTTCAGCTTTTTTATAGCTACCAAATTCTTTGTTTGGCAAAAAGTTGCTTCATAAATATTTTGAGTATCCCTCTTTCCTAAATACATTTTTTGTATATAATTGACAACGTTATCAAATGGGGCTGTTACAAAATATGAAAAAAGAAGAATTAGTAGAAATTTTTTCCAATCTTCATCCTGAAGATACTGCTGGAAATATAACTGGTGAAGTTCATCTGGCTGATGGCACCATTATTAAAACTGACTCATTAAGAGTAGATATGGATGGAGGAAGGATCATTCTTTCAGAAAAGTCATCTCCTATGTACCAAACCAATAAAAAAAATTGGATACAAGAACTTATTTTTTATCAAAATAAAAAAAGACGCTCAGCCTAGATTGTCTTTTGTAAAAAATTTAGCTTTATTTAATGCTTCTCCATTGCACCTGTCTTTGTTACTTATAGTAACGCACATAATCAATTATTAGTTTCTGCGAATCGTCACATACAGTTGGGCTGCATATTTCGCTTGGAACAGGTTCTTTGACAAAGTTTCCACCAATTGCAACGTTTAAAATAAGGTAAAAATCTTCATTGAAGGGATACAGCTCTCCCAAAGTGCTATTGAGCGAAGTCTCAAAAACTAGGTATTTTTTATCTATGTAGAAAGAAATTTTTTCTTTGTTCCAAACTAAATCGATATTGTGAAACTCCTCATTAAAATTAGTAGCATTAAATTCATTACCCTGAAACTTGTGACCATTTTGAAAGTAGTGAAGGGTAGAAAGCACTTGTTGTGAATTGCTTCCTCTAGCTTCCATCAAATCAATTTCTCCACTTCTGGGCCAACTTCCAAATAAGTTATCAACAGGCATCATCCATATTGCCGGCCATAATCCTTGCCCCTTAGGCACCTTGAATCCGACTGATATTATTCCAGGTGATTTAAAGCTAATCTTGTTCTTGGTAACAAGTTTTGAGGAAGTGTAAGGTTGCTCAAGAGAAGGATTATACAAAGGAATTATTTTTAACAGACCTTCCGAAAGCTCATAATTATTTTCACTGCTTGTATAAAATTGTAATTCATTATTTCCCCATCCATTAACTCCATTTCCGATTTGAAAATCCCACTTACTATTATCAAGGTCACCACCCAAGAACTCGTCTTGCCAAATTAACTTAAGATCCGAATCAATTGTAATATTTCTTTGTTTGTTGATCGTAGTCGATTGCGTGGCTTGATTTATCACTTTTTTATACATTCCATTTTTGTTAGCTGAGCATGATATGCAAACTAAAATTACCATGGTTAGAATTGCCCATCTTAATTGGTGTATATTTTTCATAAGTTTGGAATTAACAAAAAGTTTTTAAAATTTTATATCAAAATAATATAAAGTTAATTGCCCTTGCATGAATCAGCTTGAAATAGATAAGATGAATTATGCATTTAAACTTTGATGGTAAATTTGCCGATGAACAAGAATTAGCAAAGCTCCTCCTTGGAGAATCCTACTTTTTAGATGATCCGGAAATAACTCGCAATACAGAGTCCATTATTCGATTTTGTCGAAGCAACAAAAACAGACGAACAAAATTAGATGCTTTTATGGAGCAATATGGTTTATCTAACTCTGAAGGGATTGCTTTGATGTGCTTAGCCGAATCATTGATGCGCATCCCAGATAATCAAACAAGAGATGCATTAATCAATGAAAAGCTAACCTCTGCTAAATGGTCTGAACATTTAGGCAAGGCTGAGAGTTTTTTAGTCAATTCAGCAACTTGGGGCCTTACTTTTTCTAAAGAATTTCTGCAAGCCTCTACTCATGCTAGTAATAATTGGTTAATTGCTCTTGGAAAAAAAATTGGTGAATCCTCCATTAGAGAGGCAGTGCAGGTAGCCATGCAAGTTTTAAGCAAAGAGTTCGTTTGCGCAGAAAGCATAGGCGAGTTAAATCATTCATCTTGGTTAAAAGGCAATCCATGTTCTTTTGACATGCTTGGAGAGGCTTCTCGCAATGAGGAGCAATCAATTCAGTATTTTGAATCTTATATGGAATCCATCCACTTAATCTCAAAAATAAATCTTGCTGAAGGTCTAAATAATGGAATTTCTATTAAGTTGTCTGCACTTTATTCTAAATATGATGCTCTGCATGTTCGCAATGTAAATCAATTTTTACTTCCAAGGCTTAAAGATCTTATTGTCGATGCTGTAAAAAAGGATGTGGCTGTCACGATTGATGCAGAGGAGCAAGATCGCCTTTCATTGAGCCTAGACCTTATTAAAAATCTTGCTTTAGATCCTGCCATTAAAGCATGGCCAGGCTTCGGACTTGCAGTCCAGGCTTATGGCAAACGATCACTTGCTGTCATTGATTGGCTTGATAACCTATCTCATGGTAGAGAGAAAATGCATGTTCGGCTTGTAAAAGGGGCCTACTGGGATTATGAAATTAAAAATGCTCAAGTAAAAGGTCTCAAAGACTACCCTGTTTTCACCAATAAGCAATTAACTGATCTTAACTATCTTGTAACAGCTAAGAGGCTTATGGAATGTGAGAAATTAAAGTCTAGTTTTGCCACTCACAATGCTCATTCAATTGCTTCAATTATGAGTTTAAGTCAATCAAGCAAAAATGAAATAGAATTTCAGAGATTGTATGGAATGGGAGAATTGCTTTACTCCGCTTGCCATTCAGCCTATGAGAGATTCCCAGACACAACTATTTATTGCCCGGTAGGTCACCACAAAGAATTGTTACCTTACTTGGTTCGAAGACTGCTTGAGAATGGTGCTAACAGCTCATTTATTAATAAGTATTTAAATACCAACATACCAGCGGAGGATTTAGCACAGAATCCAGCAAATATGATTAAAGAGAAAATAGATCATTTAAATCTATCAAATATTGAGCTGCCAAGAAACTTATATCTACCCCGAATTAATTCACAAGGATTCGATTTAAATGAGCAAGATTGCCTTCAGGAGCTTATGGAGGAGGTTGATCAATTTTCTAAATTAAGTTTTCAAGCTTATTCTAAATCAACATCTGACCTCATTAAAAACACACCTATTGAGGTTATTTCTAAGTGCTCTTCGCAAGCAATTGGAACAATGGAGACCTGCAATCTAGAATCGATTAATCAATTAAAAATTAATCCATCAAATAAATGGTTAGATTATTCGGTAGAGTCGAGGTTTGAGATTCTAAATGCTGTTGCAGACTTGCTTGAAGAACAGCGACCTAAATTTATCTATTTGTTGATGCATGAAGCTGGTAAGACACTTGAGGATTCAATAGATGAAATTAGGGAGGCGGTTGATTTTCTTCGCTATTACGCGCAACGTGCTACTGATTTAAAACCCAGCTCCCAAAGAGGCCCTACTGGTGAGGACAATATTTTGGAATATGGTCCAAAAGGGACTGTTTTATGCGTCAGCCCATGGAATTTTCCACTTGCAATCACAGTTGGGCAAATTGCAGCAGCCTTGGCTGCTGGGAATACAGTTATCTCAAAACCTTCGGAGCATACGCCTATTATCGCTTTTGAAGCCATTACTTTGTTTTTAGATAAGGGCTTACCAGAAGATGCCATTCATTTATTTCTTGGCGATGGTGATATTGCTCAAGCTATTATTTCAAATCAGTCAATAGATTTGGTGGCATTTACCGGTTCTTTAAAAACTGCAAAGAAGATTCACCAAAGCTTATCCTCAAAAGCTGGAAAGATAATTCCATTGATTGCTGAGACTGGTGGTTTGAATGCCATGATTGTTGATTCAAGCGCATTATTAGAGAGAGCTTGTGATGATATTGTCCGTTCAGCATTCAATTCAGCAGGTCAAAGATGCTCAGCTTTAAGACTGCTATTAATTCATGAAGAAATCTATCCACAACTAATATCCATGCTAAAAGGAGCCATGAACGATCTTACCATTGGCGCTCCCTGTGATTTAAATGTAGATGTAGGACCAATTATCAACATTCAATCTTTAAATAAGCTTGAAAATTATCTAGATAAGATGAAATCCAATGGTCATAATATCTTTCAGGCATCGAAAGAGGGCATTCTTCAAGATGGATGTTTGCTTTCACCAACATTGATTGAGCTTGAATTAAGCAGTATGTCTGATGAAGAGCAGTTTGGGCCTATATTGCATGCAGTTTCCTTTTCTGAAGATACCCTTGTTGATTCTCTAAAAGAAATTGATGCAAAAGGGTTTGCTTTGACTTTTGGTATTCATACCAGAATTGATTCCAGGGCTTTGGATGTTGCAAAACATACTTCTAGTGGAAATATTTATATCAACCGAGATATTGTTGGCGCCGTGGTTGAAACGCAGCCTTTTGGAGGAAAAAATCTCTCAGGCTCAGGTTTTAAGGCTGGAGGCCCAAACTATTTACTGCAATTTATGGATGAGAGAGTTGTGACAGTAAATACGGTGGCTATTGGCGGAAATATCGACCTTATTAATTTAGATCAAGATGAATAATAATCTTGTTAGTTTGTTACATGAGGTGTTACAAAGCTTATAGCTACAAGGTTTTTAAAAAAAAAATTCCGTTTTAATTAGCAAAAACAAAAAAATTGGTGTATAAAACAGCCTAAATATATTTTTATATCTATTCTTAGGGAGATAATAATGTTAAATAAAGCTATTTGGGCAGCTTCAAGGCTATCCTTAACAACAATCATAGCTGTAAGCACAATGCTTTCAGTTGGTTCATTTGCACAAGACAACGAATACGTAGAAGAAGTTGTAAGCATTGGTACTCGTGGTAAACCTAGATCAGTATCTAGTTCACCAGTTCCTGTTGATGTTTTGAGTGCTGAAGATATAAGCAAAACTGGTACAGATGATTTGCTTATGCAACTTCAAGGAAGCGTTCCATCATTAAACGTCCACTTGCAGCCAATTAGTGACGCTGCGAGTATGATTCGTCCAGCGAATTTGAGAGGTTTGTCAGCTGACAGTACTTTGATCTTTACTAATGGAAAAAGACGTCATCACGCCTCAGTTATAGCTTTCCAAGGTGGTGGTGTTAACGATGGTTCACAGGGTGCAGATATCTCTGTGATTCCAGCTATTGCTCTAAAGAGAGTTGAAGTGCTTAGAGATGGTGCCTCAGCTCAATATGGTTCTGATGCTATTGCAGGTGTGATTAACTTTGTACTTGATGATATTTCAGAGGGCGGAAGTCTTTCATACAAAATGGGTGAATATACAGAAGGTGATGGTGCTACTACTACTATTGCTGGAAAATATGGGATGCCTCTTGGCCAAGATGGCTTTGTAACAACAAGTTTCCAAATCAGACAAGCTGATGATACTTCAAGAAGTGAACAAAGACCTGATTGTGCATCTTTGGTTGCTGGCGGCAATTCAGCAGTTGCAAATCCATGTCAAATCTGGGGTGCTCCTATAGTTGATGATGATGTTACTTTTTTCATGAACTCAGGGGTTACTAACAGCGATGGTTCTGAGTCCTATATGTTTGGTAATTACTCTGAAAGAGATGTAGATGGTGGTTTCTACTACCGTAATCCAGATGGCAGAAGTGGAGTTTTCACAATCGGTGATTACAGAGCAGTTGGTAATGTAGATGGAACATGTTCATATGGCACCGGTGCATCTGGACAAGTTGATCCTTCAAACTACGCTGTAAGAGATGCGATTATGGCAGATCCAAGCTGTTTCTTGATGAATGAAATCGCACCTGGTGGGTATACACCAAGATTTGTGGGTAACATTACAGATACCTCACTTACTGTAGGTAGAAGAGGTGATATTACAGATGGTTTCCTAAGCGGCCATTCTTATGACCTAAGCGGATCAGTTGGCAGAAATGAAGCTGATTTTGGCCTTAACAATACTGTAAACCCTTCAATGGGTCCTGACACTCCGCGTAATTTCTACACAGGCTCGTACATCGAGCTTGAGAAAGTTTTCAATTTTGATTTAACAAGAGAAGTTGACTCTATGACTATTGCATATGGTGCTGAGTGGAGAGAAGAAACATTTGAAGTTATTTCAGGTGAAGAAGCTTCATGGAAGGCTGGTAAATATGCACTTCAAGGCTTTAACGTAGGCTCACATGGATTTGCAGGTTTTTCTCCTGATTCACAAGGTGCTTTCACAAGAAGAAGTTATGGTTTATATGTTGATTTAGAAAACCAAGTTAGCGATCAATTGCTTCTAGGTGGATCATTTAGATATGAAGACTATTCATCATTTGGAGATACAAATGACTTTAAATTAAATGCAAGATATCAACTTAATGATAATGTTGCATGGCGTTTTTCAACAGGCACTGGTTTCAGAGCTCCTACTCAGGGACAAGTAAACGTAGTTAATACTCAAACAACACTTGTTGATGGTCAGTTAACTCAGGCTCAGACATTGCCTGGCTTTAAACTTGGAGCTGGACAGCTTAAGCCTGAAGAAGCTACCAATACTTCATTTGGTATTGTTTACAATGCAGGAGATCTTTCTCTTACAGCTGATTTCTTTTCTATTGAGTTGGATGATAGGGTAGCACTTACAAGTAATGCTGCTCCTACAGCTGCTCAGGTTGCTGCAATGGGTGCAGCGGGAATTCCAAATCCAGAGCTAATCGGCCAAGTTAATTACTTTACCAATGACTTTGATACAGAAACAACTGGTTATGACATTGTTGCTGTATATAGCACTGAATTATTTGGAGCTGATGCAGACATAAGCGCTGCTTGGAACCATACAGAAACAGAAGTAACAAACTCTGGTGCCGTAACTGGTGCTTCTAAGGTCAGACGTCTAGAAGAAGGTCTTCCTGAGGACAGAATGACAATTACGGTTGCCCAAACATGGAGCGATAAAGTAAGCTCATTTGTTCGTGCGAATATGTACGGTGAGTACTATGCAGTTCACGCGGATTGGTTTGGAACAACTGCTGATGCTGAATGGACGGTTGATGCTTCTGTGAGTGTTCAACTTACAGATAACTTCAGTGTCTCAGCTGGTGTTCAAAACCTATTTGATACAGAGGCTCTTAAAATTGATGGTTCAGCTGGAGCTAAGGGCGAGGGCGTACCTGGAAATGTACTTGGAGGTATCTATTATGAAACTTCTCCATATGGCATCGAAGGTGCTTTCTGGTATGTAAAAGCTGGATACAATTTCTAAAACAGGTTTTAGATTTAAAAAGGGTGCTTTAAGCACCCTTTTTTTTTAGTTCAAAAATTATTTTTCAGATATTAAAGCTATGAGGTAGAGACCCATTGAGACTGCTGGACCGATTCCAAATGCAAAGATTATTGTTGCAATTCCAATTGTTCCTCCAAGTAAATAACCTATGGAAATAACAGTTATTTCTAAAAAAACCCTTACCCATGCTATCGGTAGATTGGTTGCTTTTTGGCAGCCTGTCATTAATCCATCTCTAGGACCTGGACCCAAGTTTGCAATTAAGTAAATCCCACTTGCAACACCAACCAACAAAGTTCCTCCAATGGCTTGGATTATTTTTATTGCATAGGTTTCTGGATGAGGAAGATAGGGCAGAGACCATTCAATTACAGCTGCAATAATAATTACATTTAATATTGTTCCAGCTCCAGCTTGCTGTTTTAGAGGAATCCACAACAAAAGCACTCCAAGACTTATTAAAAAAGTAAGAGCGCCAATACTTAATCCAGTTGTTACTGAAAGTCCTTCAGCCAAAACCGTCCAGGGGCTCATCCCGACTGATGCAGTAATAATAAGAGACTCACCTAACCCAAATAAAAATAAACCAAAACATAGAATGATTAATGTAAGAGGTTTGGGTGAAAAATTTAATGGTTTTTCTGAACTCCAGTTGGTAGTGGGCACAGATCTTATCGAAAATATTTTCATAACCAGACTAAGTTAAATTTTGATTTCGATAGTTTATGTTAAGGGGTCAAAAAATGCTCCTTTATTCTAATAAATAAATCAGCATCTCAAGAATTCAAATATAATCTAAATGATGAAGCAAAGTGATATTTCTCGAATTATAGAGATGGCATGGGAGGATAGAACCCCCTTTGATGCCATTGATATTCAGTTTGGATTAAATGAGCAAGCAGTCAAGGAATTGATGAGAGCCAATCTCAAATCTTCTTCATATCAATCCTGGCGAAAAAGAGTTTCTGGGAGATCAACAAAACATTTAGCCAAAAGAAGCTTTAAGATAGGTCGGCATAAATCACATGATCAAAATAAAATTTAATTTTTACTTTCTAATTTTTAACGGTTAGTATTATTTTAATAACCTTTAAGGCAAGGAGCCATCAATGAAACAAATACTTTTATCAATAATTTTTATTTGCGCACTTTCGATTCAGGCAGGTCATCATGATAAAGCCGATGATGCAAAATCAGTAGTTAAGCAAGCCTATGCAACATTTGCTTCTGGTGATACCGAAGCTTGGGCGGCATTGCATGCAGATGATTTAATTTTTACAGTTTTTGGAGATATTCCAACGAGTGGTAAACATGTTGGCCCAAGCGCTGTTATCAAAAATGTCTTTGAGCCAATTGCAGTGCATTGGCCAAATTTTAATATTCAACACAAAGCAATGTACTCAGATGGAAACATGGTTTTTGTTCACTCAGATATGACTGCAGATGGTCTTGATACCGAGACATTGCACATGTTTAGAGTGGAGGGGGGAATAATTCAAAGCTTTACTGCATTTGATGATACCGGTTCAATGGCTGCAGCGGTGGTAAAATAATATGCAATCTCAAATAAAAAATATTGCAATAGTTTTAATTTTTATCTTTAGTATTAATATTTCAAGCATGCATCATGAAGAAGTCAAAGTTGCAGCTCAGGGAATAGTCTCTTCTGAAGTATTTGATCTTGCTGGAGAACTGGACTTGCATGTAGAGAAATATGAGTCTTGTGGAGCAGCTACTGGAGCAAAACATTTTCATCCATACGGCACTTTGGTTTATGTTCTTGATGGAGAAACCTCTAGTATCGCTTCAGGCTCTTATGAGCCAATTACCAAGGATAATTATTGGTTTGAAAAGTCTAATTGGGTTCATGGTGGTGAAGACCCCAATGCACCAGCTGTGGCAGCCGATCAATGTTCAAAAATGCTCATCATCCGAGTTGCTAAAAAGGGTGAGTCGCCGACAGTGTTTGTTGATTGATATTTAATTTAGGCTTGCATTAATTTTTGCAAGCTTGGCTGAGCCTGGGCATAACTCATTATCAGTAAATTGATTTAAGGGTTTATTGGTAATATTTAATATCTCTGCATGATCCTTGACTTCAGGGTTGATGTATAAAAGTCCTGTGAGTACTTTTCCATCTTTTTCAGCCTCATTTAAACATTGCACAGCAAGACCTTTGTCTAGTGGATTATATTTTTTAGAGAGCTTCTCGAGAGTTAACAATGCGCCATCATGCAAAGGCACATCAACTTTAGTTCCTTCCTTATAGTCTGCTTTAATTTCTTGACCTATTGGAACAAAATCAAGACTTGAGACAGACTCATTATGCTCTCTAATATGATCATAGCTTTTGGTTGACCCAGCATGGTTGTTAAATGTTACGCATGGTGAAATGATATCTATCAATGCGAATCCCTTGAATTTCATCGCTGCTTTCAAGAGGGGCACTAGTTGATCTTTATCCCCAGAAAAACTTCTTCCAACAAACCCTGCCCCAAGTTGAATCGCCATTGCAGCAAGATCAATGGGGGCAAAAAGATTTTCTTCGCCATACTTACTTTTAGAGCCTTGATCATTGGTTGCAGAAAATTGACCCTTGGTTAGGCCATAAGTCCCATTATTTTCTACGATATAAGTTATGTTGAGCTGCCTTCTAGCTGCATGCATAAATTGCCCAATCCCTATGCCTGCTGTATCCCCATCCCCTGATACACCTAAATAAAGCAAATCTTGATTTCCAAGATTAGCACCAGTAGCAACCGACGGCATCCTTCCATGAACAGAATTGAAACCATGCGCTTGATTAAGAAAATAAGAAGGCGATTTAGATGAGCAACCAATACCAGAAAGTTTTGCAATTTGATTAGAGGAAAGGCTTAAATCATAACAAGCCTCTATCACAGCCGCGCTAATTGAATCATGACCGCATCCTGCACATAAAGTTGATATGGTTCCCTCGTAGTCCCGTCTGGTCAACCCAAGATCATTTCTTTCAAGGTTTGGGTGATGATTAACTGGCTTAACAATATAGGTCATTTTAAATCCTCAGCAGTTTTAGAAATATTTTTATCTGAAAGCACATCAACAATTGAATTAGATATAAATTTTGCAGTAATGGGGGCGCCATCAAAACATAAAACCGACATCAATTTATTTGGATTAATATTCCCTTCTGCTAAGACAAGGGTTTTCATTTGAGCGTCTCTATTTTGCTCTACAATAAAAATTGATTCATGTTGATCAATAAAATCCCATACATCAGTATTAAATGGGAATGCTCTAATTCTCATAGCATCAATTGGAAAACCTAAAGAAGTAAGTTCATCTAAAGATTCCTGCATTACAGCTTCAGTGCTGCCAAAGTAAATGATTCCATTTGCACTTGCATTAGTTTCCTGCTTAAAAATAGGGCTGGGAAGGAATTGATGAGCACCTTCAAACTTCTTAAGAATCCTAGACATATTTCTTGCATTTACCACACCATCCTCTATGTATCGTGCATATTCATCATGCGAACTGCCTCTAGTAAAATAGGCTCCTTTTTCCGGATGAGTTCCTGGAAGTGTCCTAAAGGGAATTCCATCCCCATCCACATCAAGATATCTACCCCAAGACTCCATAGTATCTAGATCATTTTTAGACAGCACTTTACCTCTATCAAAAGTTCTTGTATCGTCCCATTCAAATTCTGGACATGTCCAATCATTCATGCCTATATCAAGGTCTGACAGGACAAAAACAGGAGTTTGAAGCCTATCTGCTATATCAAATGAATCAGCTGCAAACTCAAAACATTCTTTTGGATCAGCAGGTATTAGCATCACATGTTTAGTATCTCCATGAGATGCATAAGCACATGAGAGAATATCTGATTGTTGAGTTCTGGTTGGCATTCCGGTAGAAGGTCCACCTCGCTGGATATTAAAAAGCACTACAGGTATTTCTGCAAAATAAGCTAAACCAACGAATTCGGTCATTAAAGAGATTCCTGGTCCACTGGTTGCTGTAAATGCTCTAGCACCATTCCAGTTTGCTCCAATTGCCATACCAATGGATGCAAGCTCATCCTCAGCTTGAACAAAGGCAAAGTTATTTTTTCCTGTTTCCTCATCAACCCTATATTGATCACAATATTTTTTATAAGATTCAGCCAGTGATGTTGAGGGGGTAATAGGGTACCAGGCACAAACTGTTGCCCCGCCATATACGCATCCTAATCCAGCAGCATTATTACCATTAGTTAGAATCATCCCATCAGTTAGATTTGTATCTTGAACTTTGATGCTACAGGCATCCGTTAAGTTTTTTTCCGCATAATTAAAACCTATCTCTAATGCTTGGATATTTGGAGAGATGAGCTTTTCTTTCCCTTTAAATTGCTCTTCTATCAACTTCAGAAAAACTTGCTTATTGATATTCATCAAGTAACTAAGCGCACCAACATATACCAGGTTCTTAAATAGAAGCCTCGTCTTGGGATTTGGAAATGTATCAACAACCAAAGATGTTAAGGGTATTTCAAGTATGTTGATATCTTCCCTATGGAATTCTCTTTTCCAGGATGAGTCATACAAAAGGTAACCATTGGAATTAATCTCTGCAACATCTTGCTGATAGGATTGTGGATTCATTGCCACCATAAAATCAATTCCAGCTTTACGGCCAAGATATCCCTTTGCACTAGCTCTAATTTCAAACCAGGTGGGAAGACCCTGAATATTAGACGGAAAAATATTTTTTGGACTTACCGGGATACCAGATCGAAAAATTCCTTTTGCAAACATTTGATTCGCGCTTGCTGAGCCGGAGCCATTCACATTGGCAAATTTAATAACAAATTCATTTACTGAAGAAATTTTGCTCATGAATAGACCTTCGCTTCTTCATATAAAAAGGTTTGCATATCCCATGCGCCAGTAGGGCACCTTTCTGCACAAAGTCCACAATGTAAGCAGACATCTTCGTCCTTAATCATGGATCTCTTGGTTGGAAGTATTTTCGAGATCAATAAATCTTGCTCAATATTTAAGGCAGGAATTCTTGTATTTTGTCTAACTTCGTCCTCGGGCCCATTAAACATAAAATTTATGCAATCAGTGGGGCAAATATCAACACAAGCATCACATTCGATGCATAAACTTTCAGAAAATACAGTTTGCACATCACAGTTCAAGCATCGTTGAGCCTCTTCCATGGCAAGTTGAGTATCAAAGCCTTTTTCAACCTCAATTTTTAAGCTTTTTAAAGCAACATTTTGATCTGCTTTAGGCACTAGGAATCTTTTGGCTTGGGATATGTCATTATCGTAAGACCATTCATGTAAACCCATTTTTTGACTAACTAAATTACTTCCAGGTTCTGGCCTATCATTGATATCCTCATTTTGGCAAAACTTATGAATAGAGATTGCTGCCTGATGACCATGCGCTGCTGCCCAAATAATATTTTCAGGACCCCATGCAGCATCACCACCAAAGAAAACTTTAGGGTGTGTTGATTGAAATGTTATAGCATCAACAACTGGCATATCCCATTCTCCAAATTCAAGGCCTATATCTCGCTCTATCCATTCAAAAGAATTATCTTGTCCAATTGCAACCAAAACATCATCACATTCTATGATTACAGGCTCATCATTGGTTGGTACAAGAGATCGATTGCCCTCATTATCAAATACTGCCTCGACTTTCTCAAATTCCATTCCATACAATTTTCCATCTTTGTGAAGAAATTTCTTTGGTACATGATTCTCAAGGATTGGGATATTCTCTTCCATTGCATCCTCAATCTCCCACTCAGAGGCTTTCATTTGCGAGAAGGGACTTCTGACAACTACTTTCACATTTTCAGCGCCTAATCTTAGGGATGATCTACAACAATCCATTGCCGTGTTTCCGCCTCCCAAAACAATAACTTTTTTCCCAATAGAATCAATATGCTCAAAGGCAATGCTTGTTAAAAAATCTATGCCTATATGAATATTAGCTTCAGCATCTTTGCGCCCCTCAATATTTAGATCTTTTCCTTTGGGAGCTCCAGTTCCAATAAAAACTGCATCAAAATCTTCTTTTAAAAAATTCTTAAGGCTGGTGATTTCAGAATTGAATTTTGTTTTTAATCCCATATTAAGAATTTGATCAACTTCAGCATCCAAAACTTCCTCTGGGAGTCTGAAAGATGGGATATTAGTACGCATTAAACCTCCAGCCTGAGGATCTTTTTCAAAGAGCGTGCACTCGTATCCCATCACTATAAGATCTCTTGCAACAGTTAATGAAGCAGGTCCACCACCTATAAGCGCAACTTTTTTACCATTAGTTTTTTCAGGAGCTTTAGGTAACAAATTAGTAACATCATCTTTGAAATCAGCAGCAACTCTTTTTAACCTGCATATGGCAACAGGTTTTTCATGAGTTCTTGTTCTTCTACAGGCAGGTTCACATGGTCTATCGCATGTCCGCCCAAGGATTCCAGGGAAAACATTTGACTCCCAATTAATCATATATGCTTCTGTATATTCATTTTGAGATATCTTTCTAATATATTCTGGGACTGGTGTATGAGCAGGGCATGCATACTGACAATCTACAACCTTATGATAATACTGAGGGTCGGAAGTATCAGTTACTGGCATAAAAGTTTTAACAGCACCTTTTCCATTGGAGTTTTTTAAATTTGCTTTGGCTGCAAATATTTGAGATTTAAAATCTTCGACAATAGCGTCTCTGAGCTTTTGAGCTTCGGATAATTCATGAGTATGTAGCGAAGTCCTAAGATCGAAACCTAATTCTTTTCGAAGATCCTTGGGAACTGCAACTTTTACCCAATAGGTGTTATGCCTTTTAAATAAGTATTTTGTATCCATATAATTTGGCTCCCCTCCAAATTAGCTATAAGGTACAGGAAAAATCCTTTTCTTATAGGAATCACTAAATTCACCTTAAACATATAATGAGCAATATGCAACTTATTATTTAAGTGTTTTTTTTACCTTTAAGTCAGAAAATTTATATGCTATAAAAATATAATATAAACTTTTATCAAACTAGAGTGCATTTACAAAATATACCCAAAATTCTTAGTTTTTTTATTTTAATTTGCATTAGTGGCTGCCAAACAAAACCATTAAGTCCATTCGAGGAAGCAAAAAATCCATATGCTCATCTTGGTGTTGAGGGATACATGGGAGCGGTCATGACCACATGTTTAGGAATGGCGCCGCAAGGTCCACCGATAGCAAGGAAGAAAGATGGTGCTACAGTAGTTTCAGATGATCACTATCCAGAACAAGCTGACTATTTTGATTGTGTTGATAAAGAAATATACAAAGTTGAAGAAAAAAACACTAAAAAGTAGTTAGATTAAAGCAGTTTTTCTAAAACTTTTTTTAACGCTGCAGTTAGATCATCAGTATTTTCAAGGCCTGCTGAAATTCTAATTAATCCCTCTGATATACCAATTTCTTTTTTTTCTTCAGGAGACAGCGCAGCATGAGACATGGTGTATGGATGTGTCACCAAACTCTCAAAACCCCCAAGGGATTCAGCAAAAGATAAAATTTCAATATTCTTTACAAACTTTTTTACCGAGGGTAGCCCACCTTTAATAGTAAAACTGAGCATTCCACCAAAGCCACTTTGTTGTTTTTTAGCAATATTATGAGTTGGATGATCAGTTAATCCAGGGTAGTAAACAGATTCTACATTTGAGCTATTTGCTAGAATATCCACTAATGCTGCGGCATTTGTTTCATGCTTTTCCATTCTTATTCCAAGCGTTCTAAGCCCTCGAAGTATCAGATAGCTGTCAAATGGCGATCCTGTTAAACCAATATTATTTGCCCAATATTTTAATTTTTGGAGAATTTCTTCATCATTAGTTATGGCTGCTCCACCCACAATGTCAGAATGACCATTAATATACTTTGTTGTTGAATGGACCACTATATCTGCTCCTAGCATCAATGGATTCTGCAAAGCTGGGGATAAGAAAGTGTTGTCCACCGCTACCAAAGAATTGACAGTCTTAGCTTGCGAAGCGATTTGTTCAATATCTACCGCTTGCAAGAGAGGGTTTGATGGTGTCTCTAACCATATCAAATCAGGTTGGATTTTTTGTATCGCTCTTTTAATAAGAGACTCATCACCTTGATTAACAAAATGAACTTCAAGCATCCCTTTCTTTGCCAATGAGGAAAAAAGTCTAAATGTACCACCATAACAATCATGCGGAAGAATGACTTTACTGTTTAGCTCAAGGATATTCGTAATCAATGAAATAGCAGCCATACCAGAGCTTGTAACCTCTCCACCCAAACCTCCCTCAAGTTTACATAACGCTTCTATTAAGTGATCTCTTGTTGGGTTTCTCTCTCTAGTATATTCATAAGGTTGATTTTCTCCGACTTCTTGAAATACGTAGTTTGTTGATAAATATAGTGGCGGCACGATTGCCTTGTTTTGCTTGTCCGTATCAATACCCACTCTTGCAGCGATTGTGTCTTTTTGTAATTTTTTTTTCATACTATATGTCCTCCAGTTAAGCATAAATGAATGGGCAAAAAAAAACCCATCTGCTTTGCTAGATAGGTTTCATTTCTCTATTTAGCTGAATTTATAAAGCACCCGCAAGCTGAATTCAAATCGGTGCTAAAATCCAGTTTAGTATAAATAATTTTTCAATCAAGTTTGTAGCAAAAAGAATTGTGATACAGTCTACAAATGCCGCTAGTGGATCCATTAAGCAATATTTCAGACCCTGAAGTTAAAGCGTTGGTCGATTTTTTTAATGAAACATTAGGATTTTGTCCTAACTCAGTGCTCACAATGCAAAGAAGGCCAGCTATTGCAAAAGCATTTGTTGAACTCAACATGGCAGTTATGGAAAACCATGGTGAGCTAACCTCTGAATTTAAGCGATTAATTGCTTTTGTGAGTAGTAATACTGCTGGATGCAGATATTGCCAGGCTCATACCATAAGAGCTGCTGAGCGTTATGGCTCAACGTCTCAAAGGCTTAAAAATGTTTGGGATTTTGAGAATCAATTTTGTTTTAGCGATGCAGAAAAAGCAGCTTTGAGATTTGCGAAAGAGGCCAGCATGGTTCCTGTAAATGTAGCTGAGAATACTGAAAAACAACTACATTTGCACTGGTCTGATGATGATATTATCGAAATTATGGGCGTCATAGCTTTATTCGGCTATTTAAATCGATGGAATGATGTCATGGCTACTTCCTTGGAGAATGAGGCAAATATTTCAGGCAAAGAATTACTTAAAGGCGTATCCTGGGTTCCAGGCAAACACGCCTAAGAACCTTTACCTTTTTTCCATCGAGTTTTTGCTTTAGATCCCTTCTTTCGATTTTGATTTTGTTTGTTTTTTGAATCAGCATCAGATTTTTTAAAATTACTTTTACCTTTCTTTGCAGTTTGCCTTTTTTTAAAACCAGATTTGTTAGTTCTAAAATTTTTTGATCGAGAATTACTTTCTGACTTCTCGGTTGGCTGAAACCCCTCTTCAGTTTTTTGCGGAATTTTGCTTTTAATTAATTCTTCAATCCCTCTTAGAAATTTATGTTCATCTATGCTTAAAAAAGATATAGCAGTTCCTTCTTTACCTGCTCTGCCAGTTCTTCCTATGCGGTGAATGTAATCATTGGGATAGGTGGGCATATCAAAATTTACAACATAAGGAAGATTGCTTATATCTATGCCCCTTGCAGCCACATCAGTGGCAACCAAAACTCGTACATCTTTTTCTTTAAATTCTCTGAGTGCACGAGTTCTTGCACCTTGTGTTTTATCGCCATGAATGGTCGCGGTTTGTATATCAGCAGCATTGAGTTTTTTAGCAATTTTTTCAGAGCCATGTTTTGTTCTTGAGAAAACTAATGCCTGAGGCCATTGCTCTGAATGAATGAGATGGCTTAACAATTCAGATTTTTGGCTTTTATTTACCTTATAAACAATTTGTTTAATTGCGTTAACAGTACTGTTTGGAGAATCAACTGCAATTTCAACAAGATCTGTTCCTAGTGATTGAGCAAGTTTTTTTATTTCTGGAGAAAAGGTAGCCGAAAAAAGTAAGTTTTGTCTGTTAGGTGGAGTAAGAGCAATAATTTTTTTAATATCATGAATAAACCCCATATCAAGCATGTGATCGGCTTCATCTAATACCAAGATTTGTACCTGGTTAAGCTTAACTGATTTCTGGTTATGTAAATCTAACAGTCTTCCAGGAGTTGCAACCAATATATCCAAACCATTTTTTAGCTTAGATTTTTGTGGAAAAATTTTGGCTCCTCCAAAAATTGCAGCTGAAGTTATGGATGTAAATTTTCCGTAAGTGTAAACATTTTCTCTTACTTGAGCAGCTAATTCGCGTGTTGGAGTTAACACCAATGCGTGAACATGTTTTCTATATGGTTTTGCTTGATTTTGTAGAAGCTCAATCATTGGCAAAACAAAGCTGCCTGTTTTGCCGGTACCCGTTTGGGCAGCAGCCATTATATTTTTCCCTGATAGGACAATGGGTATTGCTTGTTTCTGGATTTCAGAAGGTTCGGAATGTTTAAGATCTTGAAGGGATCGTAATATTGGATCGGATAATCCGAGTTCTTTAAATGACATTTTAATTTTTTATAAGTCTGCCTAATATCTATCAGGTGACTGCAGAGTATAGACTTAAGAGCCTAGGGTCAATGTAGCCCTGAATATATATTTAATATTAGTCATCAGACGGGGTATTTCTTTTTTTATATTCTCGTATAATCCCCCTCAATTACTACCCATCATGAATAAAGAAAAACTTAGAAATATCGCCATCATTGCTCATGTTGATCATGGTAAAACAACTTTGGTTGATAAATTATTGCAGCAGTCAGGAACTTTAGATCGAAAGAACATGTCGACTGATAGAATCATGGATTCTAATGATCAAGAAAGAGAGCGGGGCATCACAATTCTTGCAAAAAATACCGCCATCAACTGGAAAGATCACAGAATCAACATTGTCGATACTCCTGGACATGCTGATTTTGGCGGAGAGGTTGAAAGAGTTCTTTCAATGGTTGATTCGGTATTGTTGTTAGTAGATGCAGTGGATGGACCTATGCCTCAAACTAGATTTGTTACTCAAAAAGCATTTGAAAAAGGGTTGCACCCAATTTTGGTAATTAATAAGGTTGATCGTCCAGAGGCTAGACCGCATTGGGTTCTTGATCAAGTATTTGAGTTATTTGATAACCTTGGAGCAACTGATGAGCAGTTAGATTTTACTGTTATTTATGCATCAGCTATTAATGGATTAGCAGGACATGAACCAGATGAACTGGCCGATGATATGACACCTTTGCTGGATATGATTATTGAGAAAGTTACTGCTCCAGATGTTGATCAAAATGCGCCATTTAGAATGCAAATTTCGGCATTGGATAGTAATAGCTATGTTGGAGTCATAGGTATTGGCAGAATCACTGGTGGAAGTGTTAAACCAAATGATCGAGTCGTGGTAGTGGATAAAAGTGGGGTCGAGCGAAAAGCTAAGATTCTTCAAGTGCTCGGCCACCACGGACTTGAAAGGGTTGAAACAGATGAGGCAAAAGCTGGTGATATTGTATGTATTACTGGAATCGAAGCATTGAATATTTCTGATACATTGTGTGATCCAGATCACATTAACCCTCTGCCACCCTTGTCTGTTGATGAGCCAACAGTCAGCATGGTCTTTCAAGTTAATGATTCGCCTTTTTGTGGAAAGGAGGGCAAATATGTAACTTCAAGAAATATAAAGGATCGGTTGGAGCAAGAGCTAATTCATAACGTTGCATTGCGAGTTGAAGAAGGAGAAAGCCCTGATCAATTTAAGGTTTCAGGACGAGGGGAGTTACATCTATCTGTATTAATTGAAACTATGCGAAGAGAAAATTATGAATTGGCTGTCTCTAAGCCACAGGTAATTCAAAAAGAGGTCGGAGAGGAGATTCACGAACCATACGAAATAGTTGTTATTGATATCCAAGAAGAGCATCAAGGCGCAATAATGGAAGAGATGGGTCATAGAAAAGCAGATTTACAGTCATTGGTTATTACTGAAAATGGCCGAATGCGATTAGAGTTTATGGCGCCATCAAGAGGCCTCATTGGATTTCGATCACAGTTCCTCACCTTAACTAGTGGCAGCGGAATTTTAACAAGTGTATTTGATCATTACGGCCTTGCAAAAAAAGGTGAGATTGCTACTCGCCAAAATGGTGTAATGGTATCAATGATTACTGGAAAAACTTTAGCTTACGCATTGTTTAATCTTCAAAATAGAGGACGAATGTTTGTTGGTCACGGTCTTGAAATATATAAGGGTCAAATTGTTGGGCTGCATTCGAGGGATAATGATTTACCGGTTAATCCCACCAAAGCAAAACAACTTACCAATATTAGAGCAGCTGGGACAGATGAAAATCTTATCTTAACTCCGCACATACAGCACACTTTAGAGCAAGCTCTAGAGTTTATTGAGGATGACGAACTTGTCGAAGTAACCCCAGAAAGCATAAGGCTAAGAAAAAAAGTCATCAGGTAAATTAATTTACACGATCAAAGGTTGTCTCTTTTGCTTAATAACCCTTAATATTAGAAGTTCATAATTCATTTTTTAAAGGATAGGGTTAATTGCTTTATTTTACATTTGCATTTCTTGTTCTAGTATCTCTCTACTCAGGCAATGCAGCCTTAGCAATATTTGCAGGAATCTTATTTGCCTATCTTTTACAACCTCCTGCAACATTTTTTACTCGACGCATTGGTACCATGCCACTGCAGATTGGCATTGTGCTTCTGGGCGCCACCATTAGCCTGCCTTATGCTATCGATGTTAGCTCAGACTATCTGCCATGGATTTCGTTGTTTGTAATAGTTTCTTTTTTTACGGGACTGATTCTTGGCAAGCTTCTTGGAATTCATCACAGAATAGCTTTCTTACTTTCGTCAGGTGCAGCCATCTGCGGTGGAACTGCAATGGCAGCTGTTGCTCCAATAATTAAGGCTAAGCCTCAGGAGCTCTTAATTGCAATGACCATTGTGTTTTTGCTAAATGCTGTTGCCATTATTCTATTTCCTATAATTGGTGAGTATTTAGAAATGACCAATTTTGAGTTTGGAGCTTGGTCTGCCTTAGCCATTCATGATACGAGCTCAGTGATTGGCTCGGCTACAATTTTCAGCAATGAGTCCGCTCAAGTTGCAGCTACATTAAAATTAGGTAGAACAGTTTGGTTGATCCCATTGCTACTAATCGCAAATTGGATTTTTAACAAGCAAACCGAAGCCACTAAATTTCCTCGATTTATAATATTTTTTATTTTAGCCATTATTGCCAATACTGTTTTTAATTTTAATGAGCAGGCAATAAATATTTTTCAAATAATTAGCAAAGGCTTTCTTCTGGTGGGTCTATTTTGTATTGGCAGTCAGTTTGATACCAATGAACTCAAATCATTGAGCGGTAAACCTTTAATATTAGCTCTGATCATTTGGGCTGCTGTGATTCCTTCTGCATATTTTCTGGTTAAATATTTTTGATTACATTTAAGTTAAGATAATCTAAGTAGTTCACTTAAACAGGGCAATGAATGAAAGATTTTAAAAATAAAGTAGCCGTTATAACTGGAGCGGGAAGTGGTATTGGCCGAGGCATAGCTGAGGTTGCAGCAAATAATAAAATGCGACTAGTTCTAGCAGATGTAGATGAAGTTGGTTTGAATGAAACCCTTGAGTTGGTCAAAAGTAAAGGTGTTGAAGCAATAGCTAGAGTGACCGATGTGAGCAATTTAAATGAAGTGGAAAATCTTGCAAGTCAAACTTTTGAAACATTTAAACATTGCCACCTACTTTTTAACAATGCTGGAGTCTTGGGTCCTGCTCCATTAAGTCAAGTCAATCGAGATATGTACGACTGGCTGATCAATATTAATTTGGGTGGCTGCTTTAATGGTGTTCATGCTTTTTTACCAAAAATGCAATCTAATAAAGAGGAAGGGCACATTATTGCAACATGCTCTACCTCAGGCTTCATTGCTTATCCAATGTTAGGATTGTATTCAGCCTCTAAATTTGGAATTAGAGGATTGATGACATCTTTGAGGGCCGAATTAACAGATTCGAATGTTGATGTGAGCATTGTCTGTCCAGGAGAGGTAACAACAAATATCGTTAATAGCACATTTGACACTTCCCCAGGCCAAGAGGCCATTGAGAGCTTGGAAGATTCA
Organism: SAR86 cluster bacterium; assembly: GCA_029248485.1. The sequence continues at coordinate 28,044 of JAQWJG010000041.1, forward strand.
AATACTAACCCCAAAGCTCTTCTTGAAGTTGCTGCTGAGGATGCTCAAAATACCTATCCAATCTCACCACTGGAGGCAGCTCAAGCTATCTTTGCTGGAATTAAGAATAAAGATTTTTATATATTTACTCATAAAGGATATAAGCGCCAACTAGAAGAAATATCAAATGAATATCTTGAGGCGTTTGACCAAGCAATGTTTCAATAAATAATTGATTATGCTAAATAAAATTTTATTCGGAATTGTTGTCGCAGTTGTTATTGCGGCAGTAATCTATATTCCAAAAGCAATTAGAGTTTATAACGTTGTTCATTTATTTGATGAAGATAAGATTGTAAAAAACTTTATGCACATGAATAAGGTTTTTCCTTCCACCCCAATCAAATCATCAGACACCCCGCATATATTTGAAACTGGCGCGTTCGAACTTCCTGAGTTTTATGAAATGAATGGAGAGCAGCACGACTTACTTGATGCATTAGATTACTTTAAATCGGATGGATTGATTGTTTTGCACGAAGGAACTTTAATATATGAAAACTATTGGCAAGGCAATTCTAAAGACCAACCACATATTTCTTGGTCTGTTGCCAAGTCATTTCTTTCGGCTTTAATTGGTATTGCCCATCATGAGGGGTTAATCGAAGATCTTAATGATCCCATTACAAAGTACTTAAAGGATTTTGATGGCACAGGCTATGCAAATGTTCCTATTATAGATATTTTGCAGATGTCATCTGGCATTATCTTTAATGAAGATTATGCCGACTATAATTCTGATATTAATAAGTTTGCTCGAGCGCTGGCCCAAGGCACATCCATGAGAGATTTCGCGAAGGCTTTAAAAAATGGAAAGCAACCTGGAACATTCAATCATTACGTTAGTATTGATACTCAGATGTTAGCAATGTTGCTTGAGGAAGTCACAGGACAGCCAGTAGCAAAGAATCTCGAAGATAAAATTTGGACAAAAATTGGTATGGAGCATGATGCTTACTACATGGTAGATGATACAGGTGCGGCATGGGCTCTTGGTGGATTGAATGCCACTTTGCGAGACTATGCTAAATTTGGTCAGCTCTATTTAAATAATGGCCAATGGAACAATGATCAAATTGTTCCAGAAGATTGGGTGCATGCCTCTCATAAACCAGTAGGTGCCCATCTTCAGCCTGGTGAGAATGATTTGTCTTCAAGTACTTGGGGTTATGGTTATCAATGGTGGGTTCCTGGCTTTCCTTCTACTGATTATTTAGCCGCGGGGATTTATAATCAATACATTTACATTGATCCGATTACCAATGTTGTGATTGCTAAAACTTCATCAAATTATAAATTTAATCAAGAGCGCCAATACTCTAAAGACGCACATGTTGCTATGTTTCGATCAATAGCTAAATCTGTAAAAAAATCGCTTTAAAACTATGAAAAAAACTTTCCTTGTGTTCTTGTTTATAATCTCAACAAACCTAAGTGCATGGTGGGATACTGGCCATGAGATGGTTTGTGACGAAGCATATAAGCTACTAACATCATCTGCTTTGAAATCTATAGACCCTCTTATTGAAGAGCATGGATCCTTTGGTCGAGCATGTCTCTGGGCTGATTGGATTAAAAGTGATAGAAAAAATACAAGATCTTGGCACTACATCAATCTATCTGATTCAGAGCAAGACACTTACGCTGCAGAGTGCCCTCAAAATGGATGCCTTATTTCTGCTTTTTATGAGCAACTTGATATTTTAAAAGATGAAAATTCTCAATATGACCTTCAGAAAGAGGCATTATGGTTTGTTGGTCACCTAGTTGGAGATATTCATCAGCCTATGCATGCAGGTTATCCGGAGGATTTAGGTGGCAATAGACATTACCTCGAATTTAAAAATGGTAAAAAAACCAATATGCACAAGCTATGGGACGGACAAATTATTGAACACATGGAAATTGTTCATGGTAAAAATTACCTTTTAGATAATGTAGCATCAAAGATAGACCTATTCTTAAAACAAGATCACTCTACTGAGATTGAATCTTGGGCTCAAGAAACTAGGGACATCGCAATGCAAAAATCTGTTGGCTATAGACATAATGAGTTAGAGATTGTTACAAATAAGTATATGGAAAATCATTTCGAGGTTATTCAAGAAAGAATTGCATTAGGGGCAATTAGACTTAGCAAAACTTTAAATAGCATTTTCCTAGAGAGCAATTGATCATTGGATATTCGAAGATTTTTTAAATACCTAACCCCATCAAAAAAAACAAAACTGGTTTTATCCTTTGACGGAGGTGGTGTGCGAGCAATTGCTGGAGTGGTTTTTCTAAAACAATTGGAAATAGCTTCAGGAAAGAAGATTTTTGATATATTTGATTTTTTTATTGGCACCAGTGCTGGAGGAATTAATGCTTTAAATCTTGCAGCTTTAGAAGCCAATTGTTTTGAATTAGAAGATTTTTGGTCAAAAGAAAATCTTGCTAAAACGATGTCTAAATCATTTTGGGATAATGCATCTTTTTTGCAAACTAAACCCAAATACGACGGAAAGGGTAAACGCGAATTATTATTAAAATATTTCCTTGATCAATCGCTTGGAGAAGCTAAAAAGCCTGTTGCAGTTTTGGCCTATGATATTGAAAATAGAAAACCGCGTTTATTAAGTTCTTATGATTCTCCTGGAATCAAAATTGTTAGCGCAGCAAGCGCAACGACCGCCGCACCTATTTATTATTCCACTCAAGAGATTGATGATGGGACTTGGTTGATTGACGGAGGCATTGTAGCTAATAATCCATCTTTGCTTGGTTACTCAGAAGCTAAGAAAATTTTCCCGGGATGCAATATAAAAGTCCTTAGCATCGGGGCTGGAGTTAATAGAAGAAAAATTAATGGACCAAACTCTGCGAGGTGGGGAGCTTTGAATTGGTTCCGGCATGATATTTTAGGAATTATGCTTGAATCTAGTATGTTTCATGAAATAGCTACAGATTTGATAGGTGCAAACTATCTAAGAATTAATTCATCCACTGGTTTAGTTAATCGAAGAATGGATGATAGTTCTGATGCTAACTTGGAGCGTATTCATCTGATGGGGATGGAATGGTGGTCTGAATTTGGCCAAGATACAACTGATTTTTTAAATGTTTAATATATTAAGTTTTATACAGAAAAATGCTGTACACTTCGTTTTTTATTTTCATTAAGAAGGAATTTTATGAATATTTATGTTGGAAATCTCCCTTGGAGTATCGATGATGCAAGTCTTGAGCAAGTTTTTGCTGAGCACGGCACAGTTACATCAGCTAAAGTCATCACCGATCGTCAAACTAATCGCTCTCGTGGGTTTGGTTTCGTTGAAATGTCTGATGGTGGGGAAAATGCTATTCAAGCATTAAACGATGCTGAAGTTGAAGGCAGAAAATTAGTTGTCAACGAGTCTCGTCCTAGAGATTAATCTATGAGTTACCTGGGGCTGGTCGGATTATTTGGTCTTATCGGTTTAACAGGTCTTCTTAATAAAGTTCATCCAAGTCAATCTGGCGGCCCAATAAGGTTATTGGGCCTCTTAGGTTTCTTAGGCTTGGTTGGGTTTTGGATTCCGCCTCTTGGAGCATGTGGGGCATTTGGCGCTCTTGGAGTTTGGAACCATCAAAATACTAAAATAGCTCGATTAGCCTATCTTGGATGGCTGGGTTTGATTGGGGTTATTCAGACTATTAGTTTTTATCTTTAGTTGCTAGCACCAATAAGCCTGCAGCAATAGCTAAGTTTTTTACAAAATTTTGAATCTCATGCCCTTGGGACGGATCTCCGCTGAGCGCCCAAAAATTATGTATAAAGATATTGATAAGGATAGTTAAACCAAACAGGATGAATGCAGTCAGCCTTAAATTTCTGCCAAGAATTAAAAAAATACCACCAAGCAATTGAATGACAATTGTTAAAGGTAAAAGCACTAAACTAAAAGGAACTCCTTTCATTCGCATTAATGCAAGTGTTGAGGCAAAGTCAAAAACTTTACTCAATCCTGGGGCAATAAAATATAAGCCCAGTAGAGATCTTCCAGTGATAAAGAATAAACTATCTAATTTTTTAAACCATTCCATTCAATTTCCTGTGATGAATCTTAATGCTAGACTAACATGATTACTTTTAATAGGAGATAGACGTGAAAAAAATATATAAAATCTTGGGACTACTCACTATTACCGCGAGCTTTTCGGGAAACATGGAAGCTGCTCATCACAAAGATTCTTTGCATGATGCGGTAAATAATCCAGACAGAAATGTTAAATATTCTGCAAGAGATAATTTCAGAAACCCTTATGAGACATTATCATTTTTTCAAATTAAACCTACGATGCATGTTTTAGAATTATCTGCTGGCGGAGGTTGGTACACTGAGATATTAGCTCCATATCTAGAATCTGAGGGCAAGCTATCTGTTACTCATCATAATCCTGAGGCAGGAGGTTATTATAAGCGATCAAGAAACTCTTATGAGGAGAAGATTAAGTCTAATCCTCTATTTAAGGGTGTGAAGGTTATTACTGCTGATGTACCTCCAACCATGCCGTTTACTAAGCCTGCGACACAAGATTTAGTTGTTACATTTAGAAATCTTCATAATTGGTTAGGTCAGGATGCTATGAAAGCTATTATGCAAGAAGCATATAATTCTTTAAAAGAGGGCGGGCATTTTGGAGTTGTAGAGCATAGGGCGCCAGAGGGGTCAGACTTAGAATTCATGAAAAAGAGTGGTTATGTTACGCAATCACTTGCCATTCAAACAGCACAAGACGTTGGATTTAAGTTTGTTGCTTCATCTGAGATTAATGCCAACCCAAAGGATACCGCAGATCATCCTAGAGGGGTTTGGACTCTCCCACCTTCTTTTCGTTTGAAGGATCAAGATAGAGAAAAATATGCTGCAATTGGCGAGTCAGACAGAATGACCTTGCTATTCAAGAAATAAGAATTTTATTTATTAATTAGAATGTGCGACTATTAGATTTAAGCACACATTCATTTTAAGGAGAGTTTAATGAAAAATCTATTTTCAATTTTGGCATTTGGACTAAGTTTAAGTTTGTATGCAGGTCATCATGAAGAGGGTGAAAAAGATGCATCCATGCATGAAAATAACTTTGTCTATATTTCAACTTATACCCAACCAGCCGGCGGCAATCCAGAAAGATTAAAAAAATCACTTTTAAAAAATCTTGATACTCTTGAGGCAAATGGATACAACAGATGCGGAATGCTCAGGCATCAGTTTGGTGGCGGTAGATCTTTTTTGACGTATTGCTATTTTGATAGTTGGGAGCAATTCGCTGAGAT
>JAQWJG010000051.1 GCA_029248485.1 SAR86 cluster bacterium
CGATCATCACCAATGCAAAAAGTGTAATTTGCACTTTGTAGTGAGACAAAGTAATTAAAAAAGGGATGTGCGTAATTAAACTAGCAAAAGATGCCCCTGCTCCAAGAGCAACAAACAATGAAGGCAAGGCGCAACAAACCAATGTTGACGAGGAAGCAAAAAGTGAAAAAATATTTGCAGTATTATCCTTCACTGTAATCTCTTATATTGAAATAATCTGAAGATCAGTTGCATTTTGACCGTTAGAAAGAATTTTTTGCTTAATGTCCTCAAAATTAACTGTTGCAGATTGAGCGTACATTACCAAAACTTTACCTCTGGTTAAATCAACATCAATCTTCTGAACTGCTTTATCTTTTTTAAAAGTTCTTTCGATGCCTCTTGCGCAAAAATCGCACACCATGCCATTCACGCTGATAACTGCAACTTGGAAGTTTTTTTGCCCCTCAACGAATTTATCGAACCTGTCTGGATCCACCTCAAGTTTTTTACCGTCAACCAAAACATCATGCATGTGACCTTCATGTGAATGGGACTCCATTTCCATAGCATGACCCTCGCCATGATCGTGATGATGGTCTGCCCAAGCAAAGCTTGATATAACAAACGTAAATATAAAACAAAGTTTCTTCATTTCATTTTCTCCCTAAAATCTATACATCATATGAATATCCCAATCAAGACCATTGTCATAGCCAGCCTCTATCAAGAAATCTCCTTTAAAAAACTTTAAAACTGGATATGTTGCCCAGTCACCGCTGAGCGAGTTTTTTTTACGCTTTAGCATCACCCAAGTATGAAAATCTCCATACTCACCAACATAAGGGGCTATCCCTACCTGGAAATACTGCTCAGTAAAATCTTGAATATTGTTAATTACTCTCTTATAACCAAAGCCTGAAAAAAGCCTTCTTGTCTCCCAGTCTCCGTGCATGCCATAAAAATTATCATTTAAATCATCTGGTGAAATGGCTGACTGAAAATACAAGTTTCGTTGCGAGTTTTTCGTGTTCTTTCTGTTCAACAAATAAGTAAGTCTCAGATAGATATAATCCTTATCAAAAAATTTATCATTTACCGACTCTATGCCAACTGAGTATTTATAGGTTGGTGAATAATGGTAATAAATGGTCTCTTTCATATTATCTGACATGGCCATTATGGTTGAGCCACCAGAATATGAAATAGGTCTTGCCTCAACATTGGCAATTAAAAATATTGAAAAAAGTACTTTCTTTAATATACCCATGGGGGGTATATTAGCACATAAAAAATTTATCGGCTTAGCGGGTCTTTAATCGTGACAAACACAGTCAAGTTTTCTGCAAACTTGATAATTCTTGAAGTGTGAAAAAGCAACAATGGCTGATCCCATTAAAGTTAATGCTTTTTCATTAAAGTCTCCCAGGATGTTTGGGCCAAGAAGTACAGCAAGAAACAGAAGAACCAAGCCGCATACCCCAGATAAAAGAACCCAAGATATTTTATGATTTCTATATCCAGAAATTAATGCATACAAGCTTACTGGAACTACAAAAATCAATAACAGCTGGTGCACGAGCACGCTGTCTAATGAAATGGCCAAAAATCCTGAGCTGAGAATAAGGAAAGATGGAACAAACAGACAATGCAAAGCACACACAAAAGATAGTGCCATTGCCAATTTATCTGAATTTAGTTGCGTGTTCATGGTTTTAAAGAAACTTGATTCTATTGGAGATACTCACTAACTGCAAGCGCTATAAAAGATGCTTTGAGGCATGTTGAGCTTATGATCTACCAATTATCACGCAGTTTACGCAAGCCTATAAAGGTTTTTTCGTTGTCTAAGTGTTCAAGTTCTTTATTTAAACTCGCTGCAATACCTTCTCGAACCTGGGCTATATTTAACCTAAAGAAGACATTGATCTCTCTTTCCAGACCTATATCACTCACAAAACTTTCTGCGTTGAGACCATTTTGAAACTTTTCACGCAAAGATAGGGCTTGCTTATTATCGGGCTCTCGATCAAGAGTAAACTCTAAATTGTTTTCAATGTAGTCATGACCGGGATAAATTCGAACATTGTCTGCAAGGGGGAAAATCTGATCTTCAAAGGTTTTGTGAAGAATTTTTGGCTCGCCACCAAAATCACATCTGCCTACACCCGCATTAAACAAAGTATCGCCACAAAATAATGCAGGCTGTTCTTCATCGCTCCCCTGAAAATATAAACAAATATGGCTCATGGTATGTCCTGGAGTGTCCATGACTTTCAAGGTAACCTCTCCACATTGTAAATCATCGCCTGCAATCAACCCCGTATTTACTCCAGGAATTGAATCCATAGCATCTTGATGCGCAACTAACCTGGCACCTGTTGCTGCAATCACTTGGTCATTCCCTCCAATGTGATCATGATGATGGTGAGTGTTGGCAACAGTTGTTATTGTCCAACCCAATTCTTCAGCAACTTTTAAACACTGCGCATGATCTAGTGGATCTATTGCTATAGCATTAGAGGTTTTTTCACACGCTAATAAATACATGTAATTACGTAAATCATTCCTAATTGGTATTTGTTTAATTAACATTCGACAATTATACAATAAGTTACTATGTAACCTTTACTTCTCATAATAATGATGATAAGTTTACGTTACATTTTAGCGCGGAGAAGATAATGAATGACACTTCAAATGAAAAAGGAAATTTTATGAAAACTTTGAAAAAAGATAGGAGAAGATGATGAACCCAGAAACAATAGTACCTGTATTGGGGATAATGACTGGAATAATAGTGCCTGTATCAGTATTTATTTGGTTATATTTTGAGAGCAAAGACAAAAATAAAACAATCCTGGAGATATCTAAAAATATTGATGATCCTTCAAAGATAGAAGGCTTAATAGGCATGCTTGATGAGAGAAAAAAGGAACCAATTGATTACAGAAGAACTGGTGTGGTCACTCTTTTTACTGGTATTGGCCTTTTTCTTTTTGGCGTTTTTTTTCTTGGTGCGATTTTAAAAGGTGTTGGAGCGCTTGTAACTACAATTGGAGTGGGTCAGCTTATTGCTGGCTATCTTTACCCAAGGGAGAGCCAGGAACTTACAAGTGCTGTTGATGCATTTGAAAAAAAGTGAGAGAGTGAGAATGAAAAAATTCGTAGTTATGAATTGGACTGAAATTTCACAGGGCCTTGGCGTAGGAATTGGTTTTATCAACTTTTATGTACTTTATTACTTATGGCACATTTCCTGGGAAATAAGCTTTGCTGTTGCCTTTGGACTAGGCTACCTAGCTAGTGCTTTTTTTGATTATTTTGTTGGCGATAAACTTGATAAGACCGAAGCCAAAGATCTCTCTGATGCTGTTGAAAAATTTGAGGAGAAATAAATGACTTTTTTCAAACGTTTTTTGGTCCTTTTTGTATGTGGCGCCGTGCAAGTTTTTTTTGCAACCTACCTGTTGCTTGAATTGCTTGGCTTTGGTTTAGCTTGGCACCTGATGAATCATGACATTATGTTTATTCCTGGCATTTTAGTTTTCTTGGGGTCTGGGTACTTAACATTCTCTTATTACTTTCTTAGTGACGAACAATCTAACAATGCTTTGTATGACGAATTTACTGCGCTTAGATATTACAAACTTGCTACAGCAGGATATGTAATTAATGGGATTGGTATTTTTGTTCTTTTCTCGGTTCAGGATTGGCAAAATTGGAGTTTTGAGCTGGCCAACAATATGATTTATCAAATAGCGGCCTTTGCATGGCTTATTTTTGGGATGCTGCTAGTTTGGTTCTCTATGGGTGACTATCGGGAATCAAAAAGTGGGTAAGAGTCACGAAAAACTTTTAAATAATTTAGAGGAGCTAAGAAAAGCTGCAAACTTAACCCAACAGGAGCTCTCTGAAAGTGCTGAGGTTTCTAGAAAAAGCATTAATGCCATTGAAAACGGTATTTATGTGCCCTCCACTGTTCTGGCATTAAAAATAGCTAAGACATTAGATTGCAGTGTTGAAGAGATTTTCAAGCTGCCTTGAAGAAGAATATCAATTTTATGCTGTGGTTTATTGTATATTTTCAAGCTTCTTAACTGTTGTTCAAGAATTAACCCTTTAACTAAGACTCTTCCATAAATAAAGACAAAAATAAGTTCTGTATGGAGAGTAATGATGGCCAGAGTAATTCTTTGTATTAAAAAAGTTAAGAAGTGCTTTGTTGATACCTAGATCACCTTCTAAAAAAACATCTGTATCTTCAATGAAAAACATTCTCACGACACCCAAGGTCCATGGCCCAACTCCTTTGAGACTCAAAAAAAAATGCGTTAAGTCCTCAAGGGATAATTTCTTTAAACTTTCTTTCGTCATTTTTTCAATACTTTCGTCTTGAATAATCCCTAGAATGTATGTTGCTTTAGGTGTTGATAGACCTTGTTCTTTTAAAATATTTAATGTGATTTGTGATTGAGAATTATCCAAAACAGTTTTTACTTTCTGCCAAATCGATTGAGCTGCTTTGGTGGAAACTTGCTGGCCAATAATTGTCTTAACTAAAAAATACTTTAATGAGAGAGAGTGATCAGTCCTTGTTTCTATTGAGATGAGCTCTGTGCTTTGCATGAATTTATAAAATTCATGATGCTTTTCTTTTTTTGAAACATTTAGTAAAAACGTATGGGCTTTCTTTGCGCTCATTGATTGCTCTTAAATATTTGCTGGCTGTGCTTTATTCATGATGAAAGGCGCATGTTAATGGTTCCTACACCATTAGATTTCTAAATTCTTTCATATGCCAATCCAAGCTAATAGCGCTGTTGTTCCCATGAGATAGGCTCCTGGCATTTTTAATAAAGTCTTATGATTTCCAAGTCCTAAAAAAATAAACAATAAAGAGCCCAATAGATTAACCCCAATAATTGGGTATACAGCTATAGCCATGTTCGGGTTAGAAGCTGTATAAAATAAAGTTATGGCACTGATAAAAAGGAAGATTGTAAAAACATGCCATGAAACCAGGCTTAAAGATTGGGTTAAGGATTCCATTTCACTTTTATAAATATTGCCCATGTATTTTGTTTGTCCAACTACTCCATGAAAAAACATTCCAACCAATGAGATGATCGCTCCTAAAATTAAAAACCAATTCATATTTTTTCAACAATCTTTTTTATTTCTTTTATGTGATCGGTTGTAGTTCTGCAACATCCGCCAATTACTGAGGCCCCATTCTCAACCCATTCGACGACAAAATCTTTGTACTCAACAGAGCTGATAGGCTGGTGATTGTGGTAATGCCATTCATCTGAATCACTAACAAAGCCCTCTAACTTATTTTTTTTATATATCGAAGAGTTAGCATAAATTCCAAAACTTTTTTCTTTCTTTAGCTTGTCAATTGCCATGCTTGCAGTATCTGCATGAACACAATTAACCAATTGACAATCGACATCTAATTTTAGACCTTCGCTGATAGCAAGATCTAACAACTCAGTGCTTGGCAGTCTGTTAAGTTTATTTCCTCGAGTTGTCCAGCTTAACCAAACTTTTTCAGAAAAATTTTTAGCAGTTGAGGCAGCGATGGTGCCTTCGTAAATTGATGCCATTGTTTCGCAAATAATTACATCAACTTCGTCCTCATAAATTTTGCCCAATGTCTCATAAAACTTTCTTAGTGTTTTTTCTTTTGAGCTTAAATCCGGTCTGAAAGTAACATGAATTGGGGGGTAACATCCCGCAATCATGGTTTTTGCTCCTGTTTTAATTATTGCTTCCTTGCATAATTCAAGTGATCGCTTTGCTAAATCTTCATATGGGGGAGCAGAGGGCTCTCGTTTTAATAATTCTGGGGTGGCCTGATAATTTGAGGTAGTAATAACATCTGCGCCAGCCTCTATATTATCAATGTGTATTTGTTTGATAACTTCTGGATTGTGTATTAAGCAATATGCCGACCAAATAGATGTTTTGAAACTTGGGAGATACTCACCACGATTTTCAAGCTCAGTGCCTAGTGCAGAATCTAATATTAAAGGTCTCATCTTTCAGATTATACGCTCGAACTCTATTTATAAAACCAGAGGGGAATAATGAACCTTGCTTATAGTCATAAGCTATATAACTAAAATAGATTATTGCTGCTTATCAACTTCTCTGGTCTTAGAGCCCACCTCTGCAGCTATGGCATTAGGAATAAGCATGGTCAACGCATAGTGAGCTATTTTCCATTCGCCATTTATCAACTGAACTACCCCGGTCCCCCTACAATGTCCTAGCTTTTCATTGAGAAGAATTTCATCAAACCATCGCGTATCTCCGACTCCCTCCCAGTTACGCTCAACCACCGCATAGGTCCATCCGTGGCCGTCTGCAAAGGCTGGTTTAGCATAGGCTTTGAACTCCTCTATGGTCCAGCGCTCTTTTTTGTCTGTTCCTAAAAAAACAGCCTTAGAGCTGTATCGGGCAAAGTAGGTCTCGAAGTTTCCCTCATGTGCATCTTGATGAAGGCCATCTAACAAGGCATCAAGTTTTTCTTGAGCCCAGCTGCTAGAAGGCAACAACATCAGGGTTATAAATATTATTTTTTTCATATTAAATAGATACCTTTATCTACTCCACCGTAACGGTTTTGTTCACAACAGTGAATAACACTAATCTCTTTTTGGCAAACACATTAATAGAGTCAGAATAAAGCAGACTATTGAAATAAACATAGTGGACGCCAAGACAATCATTGTTATTTCATCGACTGAAGTTGCAGAACCGTCTTGCGCTGATTCAAATCTCCATGCCCAAGCTCGATAATGCAGACAAAAAGTAAATCCCCATGCCCCACATAAAATACCTATCGCTTTTGAGTTTTTTAAAACTAGTACGCCACCCGTTACTAAAAGTGCGTCGGCAATTAAGTCAGGTAATAGTCCTAAAAATGATTGTCCAAATTGTATTGTGTACAGACTTTCTAATATGAAATGAATTGCAGTCACACAAAATGTAAAAATGACAAATCTTCTAATGAAGACTTGGTTATTTATTAACATTAAAACCCCTCTGCTTATTCACTGTTGTGGACTATTCCACGGTAACAGAGTGTTTTGGAACAGTGCATTACTCTTCTTTGTAATCCTCTTCGAGAATTCCCTTTTGTTTCAAAGTCTTTGTTAATTTTTCCAGACGAACCAATGCTACTACACCAACCATCCCGAAAACAAAACCCATTACTGCTAAACCTTCCATAATATTTCCTTTTTAAAGCACTGTTCGAAATTACTCCACCGT
>JAQWJG010000058.1 GCA_029248485.1 SAR86 cluster bacterium
CCTATCAATGCTCCATCAATGTTTTTTTGCTCAAACAGTGAGGGTGCATTTTTAGAGTTCACACTTCCTCCATACAAAACTGACTCTAAACCAATTTTTGGAAAACGAGATTGTACTACATCTTTGATCATTTCATGAACTGAATTGATCTCTTCTGGGTTTGGTATTTTTCCAGAGCCAATAGCCCAAACAGGCTCATATGCAATAATCAGAGAACTCAACTCAGCTATATCCTGAAGAGCTTCAATAATCTGCTTTTCAAGAACATTAAAAGTATTATTTGCTTGATTCTCTTCAGCTGACTCTCCAATGCATAAAATTGGAATCACCGAATTGTTATTGGCTTGAATTAATTTTTGGCGAATAATCTGACTGGTTTCATCGAATAATATTCGCCTTTCTGAATGTCCAATAATGCTGAATTCACATCCCAGATCATTAATCATGAAAGCAGATATTTCACCCGTTCGTGCACCTGTTTCTAGAACATCAATATTTTGCGCTCCTATCTTGATCCCATAATCATCAAGAATTTCTTTTAGATGATCGATATATAAAGAAGCAGGCGCAATACCTATAGGCGAGAAATTATTGCCATTGAAATGTATAATAAATTAAATCGCCCATTTGTGGTTAAATTCTCTAGAACCATTAAGTTTCCAATTAGCTACTATGCACAGTGACATAGGTTATTTTTTGAACATTGTTGCAATGTCTTTTGCATATTTTGTTGCAGTTATTTCATCATCTGATTCAACCATGACCCTTATCTTGCTTTCTGTTCCAGAGGGTCGAACGAGAACTCTTCCAACCGTAAGATCTGATTCAATTTCTTTTATTTTTTTCTGAATATCAGAATCCGAAAGAATATCTTTATTATCTACATCCACATTTATAATGACTTGAGGCATTTTTGTATAATTGCGCAATATATCTTCAGGGTCTTTTTCTAAAATTAACAAGGAGGATATTACCTTTAATGCTGCAATTGTGCCGTCCCCAGTGCTAACCAAATCACGACAAATAATGTGACCTGAGGGTTCTCCTCCTAACATCCAACCTTCTTTTTGTAACAGTTGGCTTACATGCTTATCACCAACTTCAGCTCTCTTAAACTTATATCCTAATTTTTTTACGCCCTCTTCAAAACCTAGATTGGTCATTGCTGTTCCAACTATTCCAGACCATGGTCCAGTTCTGTTGGGGTTGGCGTAAGCGAGGATGTACATAATATCGTCGCCATCCAAAATGTTGCCCTTTCTATCAATTAGGACAACACGATCCCCATCCCCATCAAGCGCAATGCCAAAATCTGCTCTTTGTTTAATGACTTCCTCTTGAGCTCTTTCTGGGTGGGTAGAACCACATTCATGATTAATATTATATCCATCTGGTTCTGTGCCTATTGAAATAACTTCTGCTCCCAACTCTCTTAGAATTGAAGGGCTAACTTTGTAACAGGCGCCGTTTGCACAATCTAGAACTATTCTCAATGATTCAAATGAAACATCGGGGGGAACGGTTGATTTGCAAAACTCAATGTATCGATCTCCAGACTCATCAAATCTTTGAGCTTTTCCTAATTCAGCAGTTTTAACTGGCTTCAAATCTCCAGCAAGTAAGTTCTCTATTTTTTTTTCAGCATCTTTCGATATTTTTTCACCAGTTCCAGCAAATAATTTAATTCCATTATCTAAGTAATTATTGTGAGAAGCGCTAATCACAAGCCCAAATTGATTTCTTAATGATCTTGTGAGATAGGCAACTCCTGGAGTTGGCAATGGGCCAAGCAATCTTACATTTACACCTGCGGCAATGAAGCCGGCTTGAAGGGCTGATTCAAGCATGTAACCTGAAACACGAGTGTCTTTACCAATAAGAACCGTTTCCCAACCCATCTCTTTTAGAACTACTCCAGCTGCATGTCCTATTCTGAGACAAACTTCAGGAGTAATTTTGGATTCAACCGGTCCACGAATCCCATCAGTGCCAAATTTTATAGTCATGGGAAAAGATTATAACTCTTCTGCAGGACCCTTTATGGAAGTTTTTTTAGAAGATTTGCTCTTTGGAGTTTTTGGCTCATCCCAATCTTTTGGAGCTCTTGGTTTAGCTCCAGCCATAATGTCATCAATCTGATCTGCATCGATGGTCTCATAAGTAAGAAGTGACTCTGCCATCGTGTGTAATTTATCAAGATTGTCTTTCAGAAGCTTAGTGGCTTTTTTGTAATTAGTGTCTATTATTTTCTTTACCTCTAAATCAATGCTGTTAGATGTTTCCCCACCAATCCCTTTTGGGGCCATAGAAGCAGATCTTCCTAAAAATGGACTTGAATCGTCTTCACCATATTTTAATGGACCCAAATCAGATAACCCCCATTTGGTTACCATATTTGTTGCAATTCCAGTCGCCACTTCAATATCATTGGATGCACCAGTTGTAATTCCATCTGCTCCATTGATAATTTCTTCAGCAATTCTGCCTCCAAAAAGTGCTGCAATCCTACTATGAAGATATTGCTTGCTTTGCATGTATCTATCTTCTTCAGGCAAAAACATTGTTACCCCAAGAGCTCTTCCTCTGGGGATAATAGTTACTTTATATACAGGATCATGCTCTGGACTTAACCGCCCAACTATTGCATGACCAGCTTCATGATATGCAGTAATTCTTTTCTGCTCCTCGGTCATGATCATTGATTTACGCTCTGGACCCATCATAATTTTATCCTTAGCTAGGTCTAAATGATTCTGATCAACTTTCTTATCACTATATCTTGCGGCGAATAAAGCAGCTTCATTGATTAAATTTGCTAGATCTGCTCCAGAAAAACCCGGTGTTCCTCTTGCTATGACTAATGCATCAACATCCTTGGAAAGTGGAATTTTTTTCATATGAACTTTTAAGATTTGCTCTCTACCTCTTAAATCAGGCAAATCAACCACGACCTTCCTATCAAAACGTCCAGGTCTTAGAAGCGCAGGATCTAACACATCAGGTCTATTAGTGGCTGCAACAACAATAACGCCTTCATTTCCATCAAAACCATCCATCTCAACAAGCAACTGATTTAGCGTTTGCTCTCTTTCATCGTGACCCCCACCCATGCCAGCACCTCTATGGCGTCCAACTGCATCGATTTCATCGATAAATACAATGCACGGTGAGTTTTTCTGAGCCTGCTCAAACATATCTCTAACTCTAGATGCGCCTACACCAACAAACATTTCAACAAAATCTGAGCCAGATATTGAGAAGAATGGAACTTTAGCTTCTCCAGCAATGGCTCTTGCTAAAAGTGTTTTACCAGTTCCTGGAGGGCCTACCATTAAAACACCTCTAGGTATTTTGCCGCCTAATTTTTGAAATTTTGTTGGATCTCTTAAAAAGTCTACCAACTCCTGCACATCTTGTTTGGCCTCTTCACATCCAGCAACATCTTCAAAGGTGGTTGTAACTTTTCCACCCTCCATTAATTTTGCTTTGCTCTTACCAAATGCCATTGGCCCACCTCTACCAGACATGCCGCCTTGCATTTGTCGCATAAAAAAGAA
Source organism: SAR86 cluster bacterium (assembly GCA_029248485.1). Next base: position 3,558 of record JAQWJG010000058.1, read on the forward strand.
GAATATGCCTAAGAGCAATAGAATTGGGAACGCTCCCACCAAAAGTTGAGACCATAATGAAGGCTGCTCGACACTCTCAAAGACAGTAATGACTCCATGCTCTTCTATTGCATTATCAACAGACTCATCTCTTTTATAAATTGGATGACGGGTTTCAAATCTTGTGCCATCAAGACGCTCACCAAAAATAGTCATCTGGTCACCTTTGTAGGTTACCTTAGCAATTCGATCAGAGAGAACTTCTTGTTTGAACTGACTATATGTAATCATTTCCCTTTTTGAGGCAGATGCATTCTCAACATTATTGAAAATAAAGATTAATGCAGATCCTAATAAAACCCAGACTAACGCATTTTTAAAAACTGAATTCATAGCGGCTTTTCTCCATATAAATAAATTTCACCTGACTTACTCTTTGATGCTGCAGGTTTATAAGTTTGGACTAGATGGAAGCTCTTTTCCATTTCTATCCTTAATTTCTTTAACAAACTATTCTGAAACGTTTTAATGATAAATGACCCATTACCCTTACTTAAATAACACTTAGCAGTTTTAAGGGTGATAATATTTAGTTCAAATATATTTTCTTCATCAACCGCTCTTATACCTGTTAAATTGGGGGCTAAATCTGAAATAACAAGGTTAAATTTTGATTTTAGCGAGGAAATTTCTTTAATTTCATCAATGTTCATAATATCTTCTTCAAAGAACATTACACCATCAATAGGGTCCATTGGCAGCAGATCAATTGCATAGACACGAGATGAAGGGGTCATAGCTTTTACGAGTTCAGACCAACCCCCTGGTGCACAGCCTATGTCTAGTACTAAGCTATTATTTTTCAGGGCTTTAGTTTTGATTAAGATTTCTTCTAATTTAAAAACTGCACGAGAGCGAAATCCAAGCTTTTTTGCCTTCAATGCCCATGAATCTGCGTGCATGAATTTTACAAATGCTGAACTTTTTCAATTTCAAGATCGATGGTTCCTGATGGAGTAGATATTGAGACCTCATCACCAACATTTTTTCCCATCAAGCCTTGAGCAATTGGTGTTTGAATCGATATCAATCCTGCTTCAGGATTAGATTCTAAATTACCAACAATTTTATAGGTAATAGACTTATCATTTGTCATGTCATACAAACCTATTGTTGCGCCAAATACAACCCTGCCAGTCTCTGGAATCTCACTTACGTCAATAACCTGAGCATTAGCAAGTGCGTGCTCTATTTCTTGAATTTTTGCCTCGATAAACCCCTGCTGTTCTTTTGCAGCATGATACTCAGCATTTTCCTTAAGGTCTCCGTGAGCACGAGCTTCTGCAATAGCCTGAGATATTTCAGGTCTATCTTTTGTTTTCAGCTGACGCAACCTTTCAGCAAGCTCCTGCTCGCCGGCTTTAGTTATTGGGAGTTTATCCATGTAAGGATTATATCAAATGAAAAATATTAATTTATTTCTTGTAAAGAATTATAAATCCAGTTATCTGAATTGGTGCTCATTGCCTCTAAAAGAGCAAAAGCACCAAAAATTGTAGTCACACAAAATAATTTATTTTGTAATGCTGTTCTTCTTATAGATGCAGAATCCTCAATAGACTGACGTCCTTCAGTGGTATTAATTAATAGGTTTACCCTGTTATTTAGCAACTCATCAACGATATGAGGTCTTCCTTCAGTCACTTTATTAATAATTTGAGCATCGTATCCAAGCTCCTTAATAGCATTAGCAGTTCCTTTGGTGGCGATAAATGAAAAACCTTGCTCAACAAGCAATGGAAGCAAATTAGATAAGTATTTTTTATCAGATTCTTTTACGCTTATAAATGCTAAGCCTGAATCAGGAAAAATTTTATTAGCAGCTCTTTGGGCTTTTGCATATGCTTCTCCAAAACTTGAACCAATCCCCATAACCTCTCCGGTAGACTTCATTTCTGGACCAAGAATAGGATCTACTGCAGGAAATTTATCAAAAGGTAAAACAGCCTCCTTTACAAAAAAATAATTCTTAGGCAGCGAATTAGAAAAACCTATATCTTTTAATGTTCTCCCAACCATAGTTTTCGTTGCAGATTTTACCAGCGACTCACCTAAACACTTTGAAATAAATGGAACAGTTCTTGAGGCCCTAGGATTAACCTCGATTATAAAAACATTTTCATCTTGAACAGCAAATTGAATGTTCATCAAACCAACAACATTTAACTCTGCAGCAATCTCCTTTGCTTGTTTTTCAATTTCTCCAATCACATTTACTGAGAGACTATATGGTGGCAAAGAACATGCTGAGTCACCTGAGTGGATTCCAGCCTGCTCAATGTGTTGCAAAATACCTCCAATTTCAATCTCGACTCCATCCGAAATAACATCAACATCAACCTCAATAGCGTCAGTTAAATACCCATCAAGTAAAATCGGTTTTTGATCCGAAACCTCAACGGCTTCTTTTAAATACTTCTCAAGTTCTGTTTGAGTATGAACAAGCTCCATTGCTCTGCCCCCGAGAACATATGAAGGTCTGACTACAAGCGGAAATCCAATTTCCTCGGATGCGTCAATAGCCTCTTGAAGGTTCTTCACTGTGCGATTGGGTGGCTGTTTAAGTTTGAGTTGATGCGCAAGGGATTGAAATCTCTCCCTGTCCTCTGATCTATCAATGGCATCCACATCTGTACCAAGAATTTTTACATTATTAGATAACAAGACTTCGGAAAGTTTTAAAGGTGTTTGGCCACCAAATTGAATGATGACTCCCTCAGGCTTTTCTAGATCAATAATATCTAAGACTTTTTCTTCTGTGATTGGCTCAAAATATAGCCTGTTGGAGGTGTCATAATCTGTAGAAACAGTCTCAGGATTGCAGTTAATCATAATAGATTCATAACCCTCTTCCTGAAGAGCAAAAGAAGCATGAACACAGCAATAGTCAAACTCTATACCCTGTCCGATCCTATTTGGGCCGCTCCCCAAAACAATAACTTTTTTGTTACTGGTGGGACGAGATTCACACTGACCTTCATAAGCTGAATACATATATGCAGTTTCAGTAGCAAACTCAGCAGCACAAGTATCAACTCTCTTAAAAGCAGGAATAACCCCAAGTTTTTTTCTTAAGTTTCTTACATTTTGGGAGGTTGATCTTGTTAATTTAGCAATTCTCATATCAGAAAAACCTTTTTGCTTAAGGTTAAGCATTTTTTCAAAATCTATTTCCTGAAGTTTTGTATCCTGCAGGATATTTTCTTCATCAATAAGATCGATGATTTGATGCAAAAACCAAAAATCCATTCCGGTGTATTGATTTATTTGCTCTGCATCCCAACCCAATCTGATTGCCTCTGCAACATATAAGATTCTTTTAGAACCAGGAAAAGTCAATTGGTAGCGCAAGGTATCATTTTGATTAGAGGAATTATCCAGGATGCTTTCGAAGCCATCTAAATCTTCTTCAAGACTCTGCAGTGCTTTTTGAAGAGATTCTTGAAAAGTTCTTCCAATGCCCATTACCTCTCCAACAGACTTCATTTGAGTAGTGAGCCTGTCATCTGCCTGAGGAAACTTTTCAAAAGCAAACTTTGGAATTTTTGTTACGATGTAGTCTATAGAAGGCTCGAAAGATGCAGGCGTTAAACCATTAGTTATGTCATTCTGAAGTTCGTCCAATGTAAATCCAACAGATAATAATGCAGCAACTTTTGCGATTGGAAAACCTGTTGCTTTTGAAGCTAAAGCTGATGAGCGACTTACCCTAGGATTCATTTCAATAACAACCACTCGTCCATTTTCAGGGTTAATACCAAATTGAACATTGCTTCCTCCGGTCTCAACCCCTATTTCTCTTAAAATTTTGAAAGATTGATCACGTAAGATTTGATACTCTTTATCCGTTAATGTCTGCGCCGGGGCAACTGTAATCGAATCGCCGGTGTGAACACCCATGGGGTCAAGATTTTCTATAGAGCATATGATGATGCAATTATCATTTTTATCCCTAACAACCTCCAACTCATACTCTTTCCAGCCAAGCAATGATTCATCAATTAAAAGTTCAGTTGTGGGAGATAAATCTAATCCCTTTTCGCAAATTTCTTTAAATTCCTGAATGTTATACGCAACCCCTCCCCCTGAGCCACCCAAAGTAAAAGAGGGACGTATAATGCAGGGAAAACCAAGGTTTTTTTGAACGGTTAAAGCCTCTTCCATGGAATGTGCGATGCCAGATCTTGGTGTCTCAATCCCAATACCCTTCATAGTTTTATCAAATAGCTCTCTGTCTTCTGCCTTGTCTATAGCTTCTCTTGAGGCACCTATTAGCTCAACATTATATTTTTTTAGCACCCCTTCTTTTGCCAATGTTAGTGCGGTATTGAGGCCTGTTTGTCCACCCATGGTTGGAAGCAATGCATCTGGGCGCTCTTTATCAATTATTTTTTCAATTGATTTCCAATGAATGGGTTCAATATATGTAGCATCTGCAAGAAGAGGATCGGTCATGATTGTTGCAGGATTAGAGTTTACCAAAATGACTCTAAAACCTTCAGATTTAAGTGCTTTGCAAGCTTGCGCTCCTGAATAATCAAACTCGCACGCTTGACCTATAATTATTGGTCCAGCACCAATAATCAAGACAGATTTAATATCAGTTCTTTTTGGCATTGGTCTCAATCATTAAATTAAATTTTGTAAAGAGCTCTTCTAGCTCATGCGGCCCAGGACTTGCCTCTGGATGACCCTGAAAACTAAAAGCAGGCTTGTCCTTAAATGCTATGCCTTGCAAACTTTTATCAAATAGTGAAATGTGGGTAGGTTCAATATTTTCAGGCAGGCTAGATAACTCCACTGCAAAACCATGATTTTGACTGGTAATGGAAACAACCTTAGTTGCAAGATCTTGCACAGGATGATTGGCACCATGATGGCCAAATTTCATCTTATATGTTTTACATCCACCTGAAAGAGCAAGGAGTTGGTGACCTAAACATATCCCAAAAATTGGGATGTTAATATTAAGAAGTTGCTGAATTAATTTAATTGCATAATCACAAGGCTCAGGATCTCCGGGCCCATTAGATAAAAAGACGCCATCCGGTTTAAGCTTCATAAGCTCATCAAAACTGATCTGAGCATTTACGACTTCTACTTTTCCAACATGTTTTCTTAGGAGTCTTAAAATATTTTTCTTCACACCAAAATCAACTGCAATAATTAATTTTTCATTTTTTACATCTTGGTAGTTTGGCCAAGTGCCTTCATCCCAAGAAAAAGCATTTTGGGTTGATACTTCCTTTGCGAGGTCAAGTCCTTCCAATCCACTAAATTTATTTAAAGCTTCTCTAGCTATTGATATAGAGTCCTTATCGCCAGGAGCAATGCATGCTTTGAGTGCGCCATGATCTCTTAACTTAGCTGTTAATGCCCTAGTATCGATATTAGAAATGCCAATTGTATTCTTTGATTCTAAAAAACTTTCAAGAGATTGTGATGCGCGCCAATTACTGTAATGTTCTGGCAAATCTTTAATCACGATTCCAGAGGCAAAAATGCTATCAGATTCATTGTCCTCATCATTAATACCCGTATTTCCAATGTGAGGATGGGTAAAAGCTATGATTTGTTTGGCATATGATGGGTCGGTGATAATCTCTTGATAACCTGACATAGAAGTATTAAAAACAATTTCACCTACTGATGGTTCTTTAGCGCCAAATCCATTACCTTCGATAATAGAGCCATCTTCAAGAACCAAAATAGCTGGGAAGGACATTAGCAATCTCCCTCAAAAAAGGTAAAAAAGATAGCAAAAAATTGTGAAAATTGGGGATTTAATGAGCTAAAATTGTGCGCTGGCATTAAAAGGGTACTTTATATTGATAAGTCCTCAACGTCCATTAAATTTTAAAAAAAATGAAGATAAATTTAAAAAATCAAGAACAGATATCTCAAATGAGAATTGCTGGCCAATTGGCAGCAGACGTATTAGAAATGATTACCCCATTTGTAGTTCCTGGAGTTAGCACTGAGGACTTAGATAAAAGGTGTTATGAGTTTATTGTTAATGAACAAAAAGCCATTCCTGCAAATGTAGGTTATAACGGTTTTGAAAAAACAATTTGTTCAAGTGTTAATCAAGTCATCTGTCATGGAATTCCTTCAAATAAGAAAATTCTTAAAGATGGGGATATTTTAAACATAGATGTAACTGTGATTCGAGATGGATGGCATGGCGATACTTCTAAAATGTTCTTGGTCGGCAAAACCCAGCCTCACAATGAAAGACTGGTTAAAGTGACTCAAGAATGTTTATACAAGGCAATAGATGTTGTAAAACCTGGGGCTCATCTTGGAGACATTGGTGCAGTTATTCAAGAACATGCAGCAAAAAATCATTACTCGGTTGTAGAAGACTATTGCGGTCATGGCATAGGACAGGTCTATCATGAAGAACCACAAGTTCTGCATTATGGAAAAACTGGTAGAGGGCTAGAAATCAGAGAAGGTATGTGTTTCACAATTGAGCCAATGATCAATCAAGGATCAAAACACACAAAGCTCTTAAGTGATGGATGGACAGTAGAAACCAAAGATGGCAGAAATTCAGCTCAATGGGAACACACTCTTGCAGTCACAGCATCTGGCGTGGAGGTTCTAACAAAACGCAGCGAAGAGCCCTTTTGATAGACTCATTAGAAAGTATTAACCACAACTTTAAAGGAAGTTTTGATGCTGTATTCAAAAAGCCTGAACTAATTCAATCCTTCCTAACCAAAAGATCAAACAAATTTGATGAAATTATTAAACAAGAGTTCTTGCAAAGAAAGCTTGAAACTGATTTTGCCATAGTCGCACTTGGAGGCTACGGACGAAAAGAGCTATTCCCCTCCTCTGATATTGATCTTTCAATTATTCAATTCGATCCAAAAACAAAAAAAATTGAGGACATAAAAGATTTTATTGGATGGCTTTGGACTCTCAAAGTAAAAGTTGGACATTCAGTTCGAACCATAAAAGATATAGAAAATATTACCAAAACTGATTTGAAAGAATTTACTTCGTATCTTTCTTATAGAATTATTTTCTGCAAAAAAGATAAAGTTGCCGGCTTGAATAATGACTTAAAGAGGATTTCAAAAAAATGGAATAAGACTAAGTTCTTTAAGGCTAAGCGAATTGAGCAAAATCAAAGATTTCAATCTTTTGACTCTACTGAATTCAGCCTTGAGCCAGATCTCAAAGAGTCTCCAGGTTGCTTGCGAGATTTTCAGACTGCTTTTTGGATACTAGAACATTGCTTTGAAATTCAAAAATTACAAGATTGTGTGGCAGCAAAAATGTTCTCGAAAAAAGAGATAGCTAGTATCAATGAATCATATTCGCACATTAAAGCTCTAAGATTTTTTATTAACCTTGAAAGTAACGCAAATCGAATTAGCTTTGAGAATCAGTTACTGCTTGCTAAAAAATCTAAACTCAAAGCCTCTAAAAAATCTTCTGCAGTTGAGAAATTCATGAGAATATTTTTCTTGCATGCTTCTAACCTATCAGACTTCAATGAACTTGTTTTTCAGGCA